>NZ_JBRKIT010000047.1:0-4765 GCF_052983395.1 Sinomicrobium halophytocola | reverse complement strand
GGCGTAACATCTAATCTCCTTGAAAGACTAAAAAAACATAATGCCAATCATAAAGGATTTACCGGAAATTCCAATGACTGGATTATCGTTTATCATGAAACTTTCCCCTCCAAAAAAGAGGCCCTGAACAGGGAAAAACAAATCAAAAAATGGAAGAGCAGAAACAAAATTCAACAACTCATCAATAACGCAAACCAAAAACCTTAGCTCTGCTGGTTCTGAGCATCCCGACTAACCAGTCGGGAGGGTCACTGGTTCGAACCCAGTAGGGCCCACAGTTTAAATGACCTCCCATCCGGGAGGTTTTTTTGTTTCTGCCCGGGTACAACATTCAGGTACAACAAACACACTTCTTATTTTACTTTATTTCAAAAAAGTATAATAGCCGGACACGTTATTATATTTTTGTGTACTTTTGTATAATAACATACTCCCTTAGTATACGCAGAGAAATGAAAGGTTTTAAATCAGGTATTTATATTAATCAAGGCTATTATAAAAGTTTTCAACCCAATCCAATACATAAAGAATGGGTTGTAGACCATATGGAAGTACTCAATTTGTTAAGCAAGGCCGACAGACAACTTGGAAGACTGGATATGTACTCCGAATATGTCAATATAGACTTGTTTATAAGCATGCATATTGCTAAAGAAGCCACACAATCGTCCAAAATAGAGGGTACCCAAACCAATATGGAAGAAGCGTTTCTTAAAAAGGAAGATGTCGCTTTTGAAAAAAGAGATGATTGGGAAGAAGTGCAGAATTATATTGCTGCAATGAATGAAGCTGTTAAAATGTTGCACACCCTCCCGTTTTCATCACGGTTAATCAAACAAACCCATAAAATATTATTGCAAGGGGTTCGGGGAGAGCATAAACTGCCCGGAGCATATCGCACCAGCCAAAACTGGATCGGAGGAGCATCTATAAGTGATGCCGTATTCATTCCGCCAACACATAACACCATAGGAGATTTAATGTCCGATATTGAAAAATTTGCAAATGATGAACTGAATCCCCTTCCCGACTTATTGAAGATCGCCATCATTCATTATCAATTTGAGACTATACACCCTTTTTTGGATGGAAATGGTAGAGTTGGAAGGTTATTGATTACATTATATTTGGTCAGTAAGGGTATTTTAAAACAGCCTATTCTATACTTATCCGATTTCTTTGAAAGAAACCGAATTCTGTATTATGATAATTTAATGCGGGTCAGAACTCATCATGACCTGGCACAGTGGTTTAAGTTCTTTTTAACCGGCGTCATTGAAACTGCCCAATCCGGAGTACAAACATTTAACGCCATCATGCAACTTCAGAAAGAAGTGGATGAAAAATTAAAAGAATTAGGATCTCGAAACGGGGACGGTAGGAAAGTAATAGAATATTTGTACACTAAACCTATTGTAGATGCTACAAGGATTGGAGAGATCATAGAAAAGACCCCGAGACCTGTGTATAATCTTATTGCATCATTAGAGGACCTGGGTATTATCAAGGAAATTACCGGGGCACAGCGTGGTAGGTTATATGCCTTCCATGAATACCTGGAATTGTTCGCAACGAAGAAAGGTTAAGCCCCCTATTCACCGTTTTATTTCATATCTTACAAGCAGGAGGGTCACTGGTTCGAACCCAGTAGGGCCCACAAATGATCTTTATCAAAGCGTAAAAAAACATAATTCCAATCACAAAGGATATACCGGAAAAGCTAATGATCGGACAGTCGTTTACAAAGAAGTATATTCCGCATGATTGCAGTTTTTAATGCGCTGTTGTTTTTTTGATGGCTACCGGCTTCGCAGCCATTTGACCGGCCGTTGTGTGATTGAATAATTGGTAGAGCGGACCTCATGACAGGCACAGCCCCCTGGCATACATATCCGTGGCAGGATCAAAACAGTATTCAACCCGTTACTCCCGCTTTAAAACCCGGAAAATGGCCATAAATGCAATCCCGTTTACACTGAAGGGAACTCCGTATGTAGCTGCCCCCTTCCCGTTAACCGTATACCGGTCCCCTTTTGATTCCATCCCCGGTTGCCTTAGCCGCTAACAGGATTGGGGTTATATTGTATTGGGAACGGGTGGACGGCCGGGGGCACCCTATTTGCCGCAGACGCAATTAAGTTGACCGCTTACCGGGTTGCTGTTCATTACCTACCCGGATGGGTTGACGGCTCAGGGAGATGTATTTGCGGTATAATAGGTTGGATTTTCCACCTACCGGGTTATGTTCACAGTCTAGCGGCTTGAGTTGACTGCTCACCGGATTACTGTTGATTTCATCGCGGGGTGGGTTTACGGCATAAGGAGTCCTCCCGGCAGCCGGGAGGACTCCATTTACGACCCAGGGAAATGGATACGTGGCGCGATACATCCCCTTAGCTGTAAAAAGATAAGGGGATGAATACATAAGCAGTTGGGTCAGCGGTAAACCCGGTTGCCTGTGCATGTCAACGCAAATGCAAAAGCGGCGGACTCAAATCAGTCCGCCGCTTACCGGGTTGCTTATGCGACATACAGGGGCTGGTTCCGTGTATACGCATTCCCTTAAATGGTACTATCCGGGCTTATCCGGGAATAAAAACCCTAATAGTTTCCGCCACCGGAAATACTTCCGGATGACCCGGGCAAGTACTATAAGAACCATGACCGCTATGGCGATCCACCACCAGCGCCAGCTAGTGGCACCAGTACGCTGTACGGCCTTGGCTTCGTACCGCTGTGCTTCCCGGATATGGGTGCTGTCCCGCAGCTTGCGTTTTTCCTGCCGGGTATGGCTATGGCGTTGGTTTTGCAACGCATCGTAAGCCACATTGCGCCGGCCATAGATCACCACCTTTTCAGCCTCCCCGCTAAAGCCCGAATCACGGTGATAGCTAAACCGGCCCACTGGCATAATAGCCACTGCTTCCAGTTCCTGCCAGGTCTGGTGTACCTGTGCCACCGACAAGCTGTCGAACTGTTCGACGGACATGGCGCGGAAGTTGGTTATTCGTGCTTCCGAACGCTGTTTGATTTCGCTTTGCCGGTGGCGCCGGGTACTGCAGCAGATCACAAAACAGCAACCCGCCCCCAGGATGAATAGCTTTAGTGGCGTGCTCATAATCATTCCTTTACCGTGGCACGCATCGAGGACACGGGGCTCCAGGCGCTCACACCGTTCTTGTTACGCGCCCGTACCCGGAAATAATACGTCACACCGTCCTGTACGGGGGCATAGAAATTGCCGCGGGACCTGGACGTACTGCCGGCAGGCTGCCATAGGGGCTGCCCTGTTTCGTCCACCGCATCCGCAATCTGTTTTTCGTACTCATAGGCTTCCCGTATGGCCGGGAAATCCAGTAATATCTCGTCCGGTCTCCGGGAAGCGCGGATACGCGTCCACTCACAGGAAGAAGGGACACTGATACTCCTGGGGCTGGCTACGGGGTAGAACCCCGAGCTGAGCTGTGTGGAAGCCAGGTCACTGAAGTTATTGATGTACGTGGTTACCCGGCGCATCATCGTCACCAGGGCGGCGCGGGCCTCGTCTTTTTCCTTGGTTTCCCGAAGGTTACCACCCGCAACGGTAACAGCCTGTTTGTTCAGGTAATCCTGCGCCACGGGCTCGTATTCCGCAAATGGCGGGTACAGGTCCGGGAAATGGGTATTCGTCCCCAGGGCATCCAGGGTACGGGTGGCCAGTACGGCCAGGTCGCCATCACTCAGATGGCCATAGTTTGTTACTAATTTTGGTCGTCTCATTTTTTTGAATTTTTAATGTTAAACATTTTGTTCTGTGCCTCTCTGCGGTCCGCTGTGCAGCTTTGTGTTATAGCTATTTCACAGAGACGCACAGAGGTTTCCAGCGTTTCACAAAGGTTCAATAATTGATCTAATCTCCCGTCCACCGGGCAATAACGCTAAGGGTACGGACGGGGCGGCGTTTGCGTACTACGGCATTGTCTACGTTGCCTTCTACGGTATAGGCCCAGTTGGCGGTCCACCGGTCTATAAAACCGGCGTGGGCTATACGGCCTAGGCTGGTATTGTAGAGGCCGAAGACATCGCCGGCACGGGGGGTTTTTTGGTCCTTCCCTCCTTTTTTGTTCCTCCGGATCACCTTACGCTCCGGGAACAGTGCGGGGCTCCAGGGGGTGCGGGGCTCGGCGTAACCTGCCTTGTTAAAACAGAAGCTTACGAATGCGGCGCACCAGTTGTAGCCTTCGCCCAGGCCGGTATAGCGGAGGTATTCCGCTACCCGTTGGCCATCGTTCTGCCCGGTGGCTTCTTTGACTCCCACTTCGGCCGTGTATACCCGGCGTAGTGTGGTTACATCATCCGCGAGAGCCAGAGGGCCATACCCCAGAATAAGGAGATATAGCCAGCCAGGTAAATACATACGTGTTGCCATGGGTTCAGTTTTAAGGAATGTGTGGTAAAAGCGCTGTCCAGCAGCCGCCTGAAGCTGCGATACAGTTGTGCGGTCAATGTGCAGGCCAGCAGGTGGCAGGCGGCTACGCCCAGCAGTACCAGCAGCAGCAGGCTCAGGGTGCCGGCATCTACCGTGGCCGCGGTGCTGTCCGCCAGCCGCAGCAGCGGACCGGCATACAGGAAGGCCGATAGCAGGAGGAGTACCAGGACGGCTTGTCTCCCCCATCTTCGCAGGTGCCGGTATCGCGGCCCCTGGGCCTGGTCGTGCAGGAAATCGACATAGTCGTCTTCCCACGTTACTTTCCGCAGCCGGAACGGTTCCGGATGCGGGGGTTTT
>NZ_JBRKIT010000046.1:0-8289 GCF_052983395.1 Sinomicrobium halophytocola | reverse complement strand
TAGTTTTTTCATTTGACGATTGCTTTAAGCGTTTCTATTTCTTCTTCCAATTGAAGAATTCTTTTTTCCTGTTTAATTGTATAAAGCATGAGTTCTTCAATCTTCTGCAACAATTTGGCATCCATCTCCCCCAGGAATATCCCGTTCGCTTCCACTTCCTTAGCGCTGGGAATATCTTTTAAATGTCCCTTTTCTTTAATGTGTTGTTCTACTTCTTCTAAAGTGGGCAGGTTGTAATTTTCTTCAAAGACAAAATCGCTCCAGCCGGTTTCCACTTTGATTTCTTTAGCGCGGATATTGCCGTTTACGGCGAGTTTCCATCCGGCTGCATTATCTGTTCCTATACCCATATTACCATCCACACTGAATTTATTTCCCATTACCCTAACTCCATTGCTAAAATCTCCATCGAAATTAAGGGTTAAAGAAGTATCCCAGCATACTAATGCTCTTTTCCAGTTAGTATCACTATTTCCTCTTTTCATAAAGAGATCTCCGTTACTGCCGGATAATGAAAAGGAATTATTTCTAATACTTCCGTCTACCGTCAGTTTCATAGTTGGATTCGTTACCCCGATCCCTATGTTACCATTATTGAGTAGTCGCATTAAACTTTTATTCCCTATGCCTTGAATATCCAGTCCGTTCTCTGCTCCTTCGCCATCTCCCCCAATCCGGATCCTTGCCACATTATCAAACCAACTTAGATGGAGATTGGCCGCCGGGTTATTAGGATTAACTGTTTGTATGAGAGAATTCGATTTTATTTCACCATTTACTTCAAGTTTCGAAGTAGGATTAGTTGTCCCTATCCCTACATTCCCCGAAGTCGGAAAAGTATTGGTTTGAGCATAAAAAGTAAAAGGGAGCAAAAGGAACAATACCCCCACCCTGGCCCTCCCCCAAGGGGAAGGGACATACGCTGATATTTTTTTGAGTGTATTTCTCATATTACGGCTTTTTGAGTTGGTTTATTTCTTTTCGCAATTGCTGATTTTCTCCCAGGATCGTCTCTATTTGTTTTTGTTGTGCATCTATTCTTTTTTGCTGCTGAATAGTATATAAAGTTATCTCCTCAATCTTCTGCAATAATTTTGCATCCATCTCCCCCAGGAATATCCCGTTCGCTTCCACTTCCTTAGCACTGGGAATATCCTTTAAATGACCTTTTTCTTTAATGTGCTGTTCTACTTCTTCCAAAGTGGGCAGGTTATAACTGTCTTCAAAGACAAAATCGCTCCAGCCGGTTTCTACTTTGATCTCTTTGGCGCGGATGTTACCATTTACGGCGAGTTTCCAGGTGCCTGGTTCAGCACCAATTCCCATTGCTCCATTTTGCTTCAAAATAAAAAGTTCACCAAAAGCCCCATCTGCTTTCCATATTGAAAAATGAGTATTATCCCCTACTCCAATATTCCAGGTTCCTGTTCCTGCAGCATTTTCTATTTGTAAAGCAGCTCCTCCGGCACCTCCTAATCGTTTAAACTTTGAAACTGCAATATTTGAAGATATAACTTCTAGGGAGTTTTCCGGAGTCAAAGTTCCAATCCCTACATTCCCCGAAGCCGGAAACGTATTAGTTTGAGCATAAAAAGTAAACGGGAGCAAAAGGAACAATACCCCCACCCTGGCCCTCCCCCTGGGGGAGGGAACATATGCTGATATTCTTTTGAGTGTATTTCTCATATTACGGCTTTTTGAGTTTATCGATTTCTTTACGGAGCTGTTGGTTTTCTTCCAGGATTAATTCTATTTGTTTTTGCTGCTGAATAGTATATAAAGTTATCTCCTCTATCTTCTGCAACAATTTGGCATCCATCTCCCCCAGGAATATCCCGTTATCTTCCACTTCCTTAGCGCTGGGGATATCCTTTAAATGGCCTTTTTCTTTGATGTGTTGTTCTACTTCTTCTAAAGTGGGCAGGATATAGCTCTCTTCAAAGACAAAGTCGCTCCAGCCGGTTTCTACTTTGATCTCCTTGGCACGTATTTTTCCATTTACAGCAAGTTTCCAACTCCCTGGCACCTCTGTACCGATCCCTACGTTGCCTTCTCCGTTCAATGTCATTGTAGTGACTTGTTCCATAACATCAGTACTATTACCATTATGTATCCGGAATTGAATATAATTGGAATACCCAGAACCTGTATGGTTGGAGTAGATGGAATGGTATCTGATATTTTGATCTGATCTTCCTATTCGAAGTTGTTCTGAAACCTTGGAATAGGTGGGTGCCCCTTTTAAGTAGGTAACTCCTGCTATATCCAGTTTTGCTTCCGGAGAAGTTGTACCTATCCCTACATTCCCGGAAGCCGGAAACGTATTAGTTTGAGCATAAAAAGTAAAAGGGAGCAAAAGGAACAATACCCCCACCCTGGCCCTCCCCCAGGGGGAGGGAAAATACTGTGACATTTTTTTGAGTACATTTCTCATATTATGGCTTTTTAAGTTCATCTATTTCTTTTCGAAATTGTTGGTTTTCCGCACTTAAGGCATTTACTTCCTTTTGTAATTGTATGGTATAGAGCGTCAGCTCCTCAATCTTCTGCAACAATTTAGCATCCATCTCCCCTAGGAATATCCCGTTCGCTTCCACTTCCTTAGCGCTGGGAATATCTTTTAAATGTCCCTTTTCTTTGATGTGTTGTTCTACTTCTTCTAAAGTGGGCAGGTTATAACTGTCTTCAAAGACAAAGTCGCTCCAACCAGTCTCTACTTTGATTTCCTTAGCGCGGATATTGCCATTTACGGCGAGTTTCCAACCATTAATATTAGTGGTCCCTATACCTACACTACCACCGGCCTTGGCCAGGTACACATTTACCGGATTAGCATACCCCAGATATAAAAGGCCGGTAGTTGTATTAATAGCGTCAATTACTGCTCCACTGGTGCCATGCCATATATCCAGATATTTATCCGGGTAACCTTCTCTATGTATCTGAATAGCTCCGTTTTCAGAAGAGTTTATATGAAGTTTGGCATTGGGTGCCGTAGTCCCTATACCTACATTTCCGTCAACCAGTAGTCCCGGTCCCTGTATATTTACACCTCCTTCATAATCACCTGAAAAATTTATCCGGAGCATCGAACCTAACGTAGACAGTGCTCTTTTCCAGGTTAGATCTCCGGATCCGTACCTTCGCATCCATAGGTCACCATGCTCGTACGACATCCGAAAGGAATTGTTTGATATAGTTCCGTCTACTGTTAATTTGTAATTTGGGTTCGTAGTCCCTATTCCCACATTGCCTGAAGCCGGGAATATATTGGTCTGGGCATTAAAAGTAAAAGGGAGCAGCAGGAACAATACCCCCACCCAGGCCCTCCCCCAGGGGGAGGGAACATATTCTGATATTTTTTTGAGTGTATTTCTCATATTATAGCTTTTTAAGTTCATCCATTTCTTTACGGAGCTGTTGGTTTTCTTTCTTTAGCTCTATCATGTATAAAGTCAATTCCTCAATCTTCTGTAACAATTTAGCATCCATCTCCCCCAGGAAGATCCCGTTCGCTTCCACTTCTTTGGCACTGGGAATATCCTTTAAATGACCTTTTTCTTTAATGTGCTGTTCTACTTCTTCTAAAGTGGGCAAAGCATAGTGTTCTTCAAAGACAAAATCGCTCCAACCGGTTTCCACTTTGATTTCTTTAGCCCTAATCTTTCCGTTTACGGCGAGTTTCCAGGTGCCGGGATTGGTTGTGCCTATACCTACGTTTCCATCGAAATAAGAGAGTTCTCCGTTCCCCCTTAACTTCGTGTCTCCTCCTAAATCCAGGAAGCCATATTCTCTGCCGTTATCAAATTTTGCAAGATGGAGATAGATTTTTAAGGAATTATCACTTTCCGTAATAGACAGGCCTTTGTGTCTTTCCGATTGATTAATTTGTAAAGGAGTCTGCGGGGTGGTTATACCGATCCCGGTATTTCCAGAAGTCGGAAAGAGATTGGACTGGGCATAAAAAGTAAGAGGGAGCAAAAGGAACAATACCCCCACCCAAGCCCTCCCCCAGGGGGAGGGGACATATGCTGATATTTTTTTGAGTATATTTCTCATATTATAGCTTTTTAAGTTGGTCTGTTTATTCATATTTCACAGGTCAATTGGGTTTGATTTATTATACGGGGAAATACATATTTACATCTGTTCTTAGTACATGGCAACATTTGCTTTTCAATGCGTTGTCAGAAAATCCGATTTTCCTTGATTTTTTACCCCAATCCCTAAAGGGAGATCCCGATGAATATCGGGACAAGGAAAATCTACTTATAATGAATTTGATCATGGATTAAAGACATGGATATGAAGTATGATCTATTTCTTTATGATCTTACGGGTTTCCTTATGACCGTCCTCATAAATCACTACCATAACGTAAACCCCTATGGGGAGCATACCGAATTGCAATTCGGCCTGGGTCTGACTCTTCGCAACAGCATTTTTGTTGACCAGGTTACCGATATTGCCATAGATCTGCACCTCCCGGACCGGGAAATCCCCTTCCCAATCCACATATAAGGTAGAAGACACCGGGTTGGGATATAAGGTTAAAGGACGGGCCAAAGTTTCTTCGTCCGTCATAGCTACCTCCTGTAATTCCTCGGGGGTTTCCGCAGCTTCTTCCATTTTGGCCGCTTTGGCAAGGTCTTCCGCAGTTTTGCAGTTCACACATACCCATTTCCGGTTTGTCTGGTTTCCTGCAGCGTCATAAGTAAAAGTGATTTCCTGCGCATCCGCCATATAAAAGGCAAATGCAAAAAAGAATAGAAAACAGGATTTCAGAAAAGAGAGTAAAGATTTTTCCACACTAATATATTTAAGTTAATATTTCTATAATTAACTGCTTGACCGTAAACCTTAAAAAAAGGTATACGAAAAAGACCCTGGCATATGCCAGTCAAATAATCTATTAGGGGGAGGATAAAAATATAAAATATTTTCTTTCCCTGCACTTAAAAAGAAAATTTTACCATTTTTTAACCTGGGATAAAAGTTTTCCCTTTGAAAAAAACGAAGAGTATTCCAGTGGAATTGGGTACACTTCATAGCGTGAGGTATATCCTTCGAGCATATACTTATTATTTTTAAATCCCAATAAACAAGCGTCTCCCGATAATTATCGGGAGCGAGCCCCCGCTTAGGCGGGGGTGTAGCAATCTCATGGCGGTTAGCAGTATACCTCAATGGCAGGCGCATACCAGCTACCGGACTGCCGCCCCCTCGCTATCGCTCGGCGTTCGCAGTGACACATTGATTTTGATTTGTGGTCTTTGGCCAAACCCCAATAAATAAGCGTCCCCGGATAATCATCGGGATCGGGAAACGCACCTGGTTTTGGCTTAGGTGCTTTCTCATGGAAAGCTGAAAAACAGCCATAAACACAACCCTGTTTATGCCGGAGGGAGTTCGGTATGCAGCATACCCGTTCCCTTTAACCGCTTACCGGGTTGCTTTTGATGTCATACCCGGTTGCCTTAGCCGCTAACAGGGTTCGGTTTGCATTGTCCCGGGAATGGGTGAACGGCCCAGGGGATACTGTTTGCCGTAAACGGAATTCTGTGTACCGCTTACCGGGTTGCGGCTAATTTCACACCCGGGTGGGTTTACCGCATAACGGGTTGAGCTTGCTGCATAACGGACAGGGTTGGCAGCCGGGAGGATTCCGTTTATGGCCCAGGGGGATATATAGGCGGTGCGGAGCCCCCGGTTTACGGTGCTATGGATACTCTTGGCGGTAAAGGGAAAAGGGAGTGAATCCCTAAGCAATTGGGTTAGCAGTCAACCCGGTTGCCTGTGAATATGTACACAAATGCAAAAGCGGCGAACTGAAATCAGTTCGCCGCTTACCGGGTGGCCTTTGCGGCTAGTCCAACCCGGTTCAGTGTATATGCATTCCCTTAAATGGGGCTATCCGGGCTTGTTTGGGAATAAAAATCCCAACAATTTCCGCCATCGGAAATGTTTCCGTACGATCCAGCCAAGGACCATAAAAGCCATGACCGCTATGGCGATCAACCACCAGTACCAGCAAGGGCTACCGGTACGTTCTAAGGCCTTGGCCTCGTAACGTTGTGCTTCCCGGGTATGGCTGCTGTCGCGCTGTTGGTGTTTTTCCTGCCGGGTATGGCTGTGATGTTGGTTTTGCAACGCGTCGTAAGCCACATTGCGCCGGTTATAGATCACCACCTTTTCGGCCTCCCCGCTAAAGCCAGAATCACGGTGATAGCTGAACCGGCCCACAGGCGCGATAGCCACTGCTTCCAGTTCCTGCAAGGCCTGGTGTACCCTGGCCACCGACAAGCTGTCGAGCTGTTCGACGGACATGGCGCGGAAGTCGGTTATTCGTGCTTCCGAACGCTGTTTGATTTCGCTTTGTCGGTGGCGCCGGGTACTGCAACAGATCACAAAACAGCAGCCTGCCCACAGGATGAATAGCTTTAGTGGCGTGTTCATGGTTATTCCTTTACCGTGGCACGCATCGAGGACACGGGGCTCCAGGCGCTCACACCGTTCTTGTTGCGCGCCCGTACCCGGAAATAATACGTCACACCGTCCTGTACGGGGGCGTGGAAATTGCCGCGGGAGTTGGAGTTACTGCCGGCAGATTGCCATAGGGGCTGCCCGTTCTCGTCCAGCGTATCGGCAATCTGTTTCTCATAGTCATAGGCTTCCCGTATGGCCGGGAATTCCAGCAATATCTCATCCGGCCTCCGGGAAGCGCGGATACGTGTCCATTCGCAAGCCCCGGGTACCCTGGTACTTTTAGGATTGGCTACGGGATAGAAGCCCGAGCTGAGCTGTGTGGAAGCCAGGTCGCTGAAGTTGTTGATGTACGTGGTTACCCGGCGCATCATCGTCACCAGGGCGGCGCGGGCTTCGTCCTTTTCCTTGGTTTCCCGAAGGTTGCCGCCCGCGGCAGTGATCCCCTGTTTGTTCAGGTAATCCTGCGCTACGAGCTCGTATTCCGCAAATGGCGGGTACAGGTCCGGGAAATGGGTATTCGTCCCCAGGGCATCCAGGGTACGTGTGGCCAGTACGGCCAGGTCGCTATCACTCAGATAGTCATAGTTGGTAATTAATTTTGGTCGTCTCATTTTTTTAAAATTTTAATGTTAAACATTTGGTTTTAGTCTAAACTTACAAGGCTCCTCCCTTCAGATGAAGGGAGGTACCCTAGCGAAGCGAAGGGGGGAGGGTTTGACAGCCCAAGTCATAGGGCTAATTCCCTAACATTTATGTTTTTACCATGGCCTGGGCTTTCTAACCCTCCGACCGGACTAAAGTCCGCCCACCTCCCTTTATCAAAAGGGAGGAGCTTTTTAGATTTGTTCTGTGCAGCTTTGTGTCATAGCCTATTTCACAGAGATACACAGAGATCCCACAGCGTTTCACAAAGGTTTTATAGCAGGGCTAATCCGCCGTCCACCGGGCAATAACGGTAAGGGTACGGACGGGGCGGCGTTTGCGTACTACGGCGTTATTGACATTGCCTTCTACGGTATAGGCCCAGTTGCCGGTCCACCGGTCTATAAAACCGGCGTGGGCGATACGGCCCAGGCTGGTATTGTAGAGGCCGAAGACGTCGCCGGCACGGGGGGTTTTTTGGTCCTTCCCTCCTTTTTTGTTCCTCCGGATCACCTTACGGTCCGGGAACAGTGCAGGGCTCCAGGGGGTGCGGGGTTGCGTGTATCCCGCTTTGTTAAAGCAGAAGCTTACGAATGCGGCGCACCAGTTGTAGCCTTCGCCCAGGCCGGTATAGCGGAGGTATTCCGCTACCCGTTTACCATCGTTCTGCCCGGTGGCTTCTTTGACTCCCACTTCGGCCGTGTAGACCCGGCGCAGGGTACTTACATCATTTGCGAGAGCCAGAGGGCCATACCCCAGAATAAGGAGATATAGCCAGCCAGGTAAATACATACGTGTTGCCATGGGTTCAGTTTTAAGGAATGTGTGGTAAAAGCGCTGTCCAGCAGCCGCCTGAAGCTGCGATACAGTTGTGCGGTCAATGTGCAGGCCAGCAGGTGGCAGGCGGCTACGCCCAGCAGTACCAGCAGCAGCAGGCTCAGGGTGCCGGCATCTACCGTGGCCGCGGTGCTGTCCGCCAGCCGCAGCAGCGGACCGGCATACAGGAAGGCCGATAGCAGGAGGAGTACCAGGACGGCTTGTCTCCCCCATCTTCGCAGGTGCCGGTATCGCGGCCCCTGGGCCTGGTCGTGCAGGAAATCGACATAGTCGTCTTCCCACGTTACTTTCCGCAGCCGGAACGGTTCCGGATGCGGGGGTTTT
>NZ_JBRKIT010000045.1:0-35718 GCF_052983395.1 Sinomicrobium halophytocola | reverse complement strand
ACCCGTTGTGCATTATGATTTAAAAAGAAAAAAGTTGTTCAATTTGACTGATAGTCAGTAAATTGTTTTTACCACAAAACATTTACGATGAACAACTTAAATGCAAATTACGAAAGAATATTGGAAGTACTAAGAAAAATATCGGAAGAACAACTGCTTCCTTACCAAAGGCGAAGCCCTCGGATGAGTGATTTGGAAGTAGTTGGCTTATGTTTAACCGCTGAATATATGGCAATTGACAGCGAAAACCATCTTTTCCGGATGCTCCCCAACCATCTTACCAGTAAGATTGAACGCAGCGTGTACAACCGTCGCCGTAGACGTTTAATGCCCTATTTGGATAAGATACGGGGATCATTGGCCAAGCATTTCAATGAGTTTGAAGATTACTTTGTAGTGGACAGTATGCCTTTGGAAGTATGCAAGCTTTCCCGCTCCTCCCGCAGCAAGGTATGCAGGGAAGAGGATTATGCTTTCCCCGACAAAGGGTACTGCGCCTCTCAAAACCTTTATTTTTATGGGTATAAGTTACATGCGGTGTGCTCTATAGGTGGGGTCTTTCAAAGTTTTGACCTGAGCCCGGCCTCTGTACATGATATTAATTACCTCGATGATATCAAGATGCAGTTGTCTGATTGTGTCCTGCTCGGGGACAAGGGGTATCTTTCGGCAGAAGTCCAGTTGAACCTCTTTGAGAACCACCAAATTGAATTGAGTACCCCGATGCGCAAGAACCAAGGTGATTACAGAGAGCAGCCCTTTGTATTTAAAAAATCCAGAAAACGCATAGAAACTTTATTTTCACAGCTATGTGACCAGTTTATGATCCGCAGGAACTATGCTAAATCCTTCGAAGGGCTCAAAACAAGGGTGTTGTCAAAAATAACGGCACTTACTGTGATTCAGTACATCAATAAATTCATTTTCAACAGAAATATCAATAATATTAAGATCAGCATTGTTTAAAATGCACAACGGGTATGATATTACTATTTTTAATCATCCCTATGACCATAAACATGTATATGTAAAACGATGCATGGGAATATCTGGGGATACTATAAGAATTAATGATGGAGATGTTTTTTGTAATGATGTCCTTGTCTACCAAACACCAACCGTACAAAATTCTTATAAAATCTGGTTCAATGATCATGAAAACCTAAATACTGTATTGCTACGGAATAATATCTCTCCCGAGTTCAAGAAGACGAATCGGTTAGACAGCACTAAATTTATAATTAGAAATCTTACCAGGAAACAATATAGTATTCTTAATGCATCTGGTATTATAGATTCAATGAAATTAAATGATTTTGAGATAAAAATTTTTTCAGAAAAAGCGTATTCAAATGACACTATTTTCTGGACAACGAATAATTATGGTCCTATTGTAATCCCTAAAAAGGGAACATCTATTAAACTTACCAAAAACAATTGGATTTTATACCGGAAAGTATTAGAGAGATATGAAGGAGCCACCTTAGAAAACCGTAGAGAAGTTTTTTTTGTCAATGGAGTTAAAGTCGCTAGATATAGATTTAAGAAGAATTATTATTTTATGATGGGGGATAACAGGCATAATTCCATAGATTCCAGACATTGGGGATTTGTCTGTGAAGAAGACATTATTGGAAAGGGTGTCATGAATTTATACGCTATAGAAAATGGAAAAGTTGGATGGAATAGACTATTAAGAATATTAAAGTAAGGAAAATTACAATATTACTTTCAACATTGATTTGAACCTATGAAATGTCAACTTATGATTGATGACCGTACGAAAAAAAGCCGTCAGGGCAGAAAAGTTTCAAAGGACGTATCTTAACTTTTGGTGAAAACTAGTAATTCTTTTTCTTTAGATTCAAAAATATTGGCAGATAAATAAGGATTCCCACAACAGAAAACAATAATCCTCCGATAGATCCTACAGCAAATGAAAACCAAAAAGCTTCTTTCTCGCCTTCCCACACAAAAGGCAACAAACCAGCTATGGTAGAAATGATGGTAAGAAATATGGGAAGAATTTTATGATTATATGCTTTAAAATATAATATTCTGGTATTCTCGTTGGAATATTGAATTTTTAAATTATTAAAATCATTCACAATATAAAGGGCTGCATTTACACTAATACCACAAAGAAGAATAAAGGAAGCATATCCACCCTGGTCAAAATTAAATTCAAACAGGTAAAAAGTAAGGAATACTCCGATAAATGAGACAGGGATCATGCTCAAAATGGCTAATGGTTGCGATAAAGATTCCAAAAGGATCGCACATATAAAAAAGATAATACCAATAATAACAAAAATATAATAGTATTGCTTTTTTTCTTCCTTGTTCCACCCGGAATATTGTTGTTTAAATACTTTATAGCCTACTGGTAATTCATTGGAAAGTGCTTTTATCCTATCCTCTTTGAATTTTTCGGCCAAAGGCCTTGGCCCGATAAAGTCAAAGGCGACTACCAAGAGATATTGCTGATTCACTTTTTTGATATCATTCCCGGTTTTGTGTTTTTCTATAGTGGTGAACTCTCGTAGTTTGAATTGTTTTTTATCTATATGTGTAGGCGTATTTTTTAAGTCCCACACCGTAAATTTGTCACGCTGATCAGATACTAGTTTGACCTGTTGTAGTTCATGATTTCTGACTACCGGGGATAAATTCTCCGAGTGGAGTTGATTTTTAAGGGTGCTGTATACCTGTGATTCCGTGATTCCGGCCAAGGCTACGGATTGGGGCTTGAATTTCAGGGAATATTCATATAAAGCCTTGTTGAACCACTCCCCGGTGCTGATCTCCGCTTCTTTTATCCGTCCTTTCGATCGTATTAAAAGGCTATCCTGTAAGCTCGTAGCAAATCGATACAATTGGTTATAATTATAACCTTCCAAAACAATCCGATCGCCGAGATATCCGGTATGTAGGGCGTTGGAAAACCCCCTCCCCACACCATATATACTCCAATCCACTCCCCCCAGACTTATAACTTTGGTTTCCAGGAGACTTTTTAAGGTATGTGGGAAGGCTCCGGATTCGTACTCATCTTTAAAGTGAATGGTAATCCTGGAATCTCGGTAGCTGGTAATCCGGGTTTCAAAAAGCTCTACTTCCTGAAAGGTGGCGATGTAATTTTCCATCTTTTGAATCACTTCGTCCAGTTGTTCTATAGTACTGCCTTCTGGCATGGTCCCGGTAACATTCAGTGTTGTTCTTTCCGGTTCCTGGTAATAGGAGTTTTCAAAAACATTTTCCGTAAAAAGCCGCAATGTACCTCCGATAACTTTTTCCAGAGTAGGGCGCAGGTTTTCGGAAAACCATTCAGTTCCTATGCTATGATTGTATATATTCGCCCAGAATCCCTCAGACTCTATTTGCCGTGGAGCCAGATGTAGTGGCAAACCAAATCCGAATACTAAAATTACAATAAGTACCCACTTGGGAACCGGCCTTTTTAAAAAAAATATGAACTGCTCATACCAGACAGTAAACCAGGCTATGCGCTTTTTCCGTTTCCGGGAAAATCGTCTTTTTTTATAACCTATTTTCAATTTTTCCAATAAAGCCGGGATCAAATACAGGGCTACGAAAAGGGATACACCCAGGTTAATGGCAATGACAAGGGCAAAATCCCACAAGTTGATTCGCTGAGATTCTTCCAGCAAAAAAATCACTGTGAGGGCCCCTATGGTAGTTAGTGTGGCCGAGAGAACGGCCAGGAAAGCGTTTTTATTTCCCTTGAGGCGGAAGTGGTCCATCATAATGATTGTATTGTCTATGATAATACCAAATGAGATGGTAATACCAGCAAAAGAATAGAGTTGTAATTCTACCTGGAGCAGATAATAAAATATTACCGCTATAAGGAGGTTGATAAGAATGCTCAAAAACAGAATGAACACATACCGGATATTGCTGTATATGATCACAGTAAGTACCAAAAGAATGACCAGGGAAAACAGTGTACGCCATTGTATTTTTTGCAGTTCCTCCACCAGGTGTGCCGTAGTATCCTGGGTAAGTTTGAGTTCATATTCATCAGGGAGTTCCTGCCTGATATCTTCCACGACACGTTTTACTCTTTTGGAGAGCTCAATGGTATTGACCCTTTTTTCTGGGAATATAACCAGGTTTACTGTATTAAGGCCATTGATTCGGTAATAAGCGTTGGGTGGACGCTCCTTAAAACGTACTGAAGCAACGTCTTCCAGGTAAATGATGCGGTGCCCTCTTTTTGTTATGGGGATTTTGTCCCAATCGAATTCTTCTCGAAGCTGATGGGTATATTTTATGGTAATTTCCCTGGGATAATTTTCATCAGAAAGAACTTGTGTACCTTTACCGATTTCTTTTTTTTCTAGAAAAGAGTTAATACTCTGGCTTACCTCATCTACGGTTAACTTCAAATGGGATAACTTATCAACATCGTACATGACCACCCATTCAAAAGGAGAAGCGCCATATAGATTGACCTGGCTTACCCCATTGATTTGGGATAGCTTGGGAAATATGTAATGATCGGCATACTTTTTTATGTAGTATGGGCTTTCGTTGGCATTAATGCTATAGGATAAAATGGGGGAGTTATTTTCCGAAGGAATACTTAAGGAAAGGTAAGGATAACTTACACCTTCCGGCATTTTGGGATAGCTTTGGCGGATAAGGGTGGCCATTTCAAAACGGACCGCATCCATATCCGTATTTTTTTTAAACTCGACACTGATATTTCCGTTACCTTTACGGGAAGTAGAACTGATATCTTTCACCCCTCTCATACTATTAAAAAGGCCTTCCAGTTTAGAGGTAACCCCCTGTTCGATAACCTTGGCTGAGGCATTGGGCCAGGAATAGGAAACATATACAGAAGGTAAAGCACGGGAAGGAACCAGTTGAATACTGAGCAGGGAGATGAGGCTGATTCCCACCAAGGCCAGGCAAATAAAGGTCGTAATTATACTAAATGAAGGAATTTTTTGGCCCATTATACAGTTTCGTAAACGCTTTTGTTCTCTATATAATAATTTTTTACTCGTCCAATAACTTATCAAAATTTTCACTCAATGTGGAATCATGAATAAAATCATACAGTGTAAGCTGTTGCACTTCATAGTAATAATTCCAATAGTCCTGCAAACCCTGGATATATTGTTCTGAGGCGTTTTGCCAGGCTTCTCGCGCAGAAGATAACCGTAACAGGTCCACTTTCCCGGACAAAAACCGTTTTTCGGTAATTTCATAGGATTCTCTGGAAATTTCCCGGGCTTTTAAAGCGGCCATCACCTGTTCTTCCTGTAAATTAAAATTGCTGACCTTAAGGTCCAGTTGTCGATGAATATCGCTTTCATCCTGGGCGATTTCTATATCCTGGACCTCTTTGGTCATCCTGGCCATTTTGATATTCCCTTTCCGTTCGCCCCAATCCAGGATAGGCATACTGAATTGTATAGCGACGATCTGTTGGTCCAAAAACTGACTGTAGGCATCGGCAAACGTATTGGCCTGTTGGTTAAGCCCGTAACTGGCATTGATGGATAAATCGAAACGATTATCCTTAATGGTCTGGTCCAGGTCTTTTTCAGCATTGATCTTCCTGATATTGATATTGAGTAATTCCGGGTTGTTCTGATTGGCATATTCCCTGGCCTCCCCTACTGATATTTTTAAGTGGGACACCATCTCAGGGAGTTCCGGGTTATGCTTGGCCAGGTCATCCCGATTTAAATACAGATTGAGTTCAGAGATCACTTCCTGCAGTTGTTGTCGGGCCTGGTTTAAATCGGTAGTAGAGGTGAAATCGTCCAGTTCCAGATTTAAGAGGTCGTCCTTTTCGATAGAACCCAGGTCATATCTTTTTTTTCCGATCTCATATAAATGATGTGCATTTTCATTGTTTTCTTCAGCGATTTTCACCCGGTTATGGGCGAGGGCCCATCTGAAGAAAAGAGTAAGGGTTTTAAGATGGATCTGTTGTTGTTCGTAAAGAAAATCTTTTTTGGCCTTTTCGTATTCCAACTCAGCTGTCTTATTCAGCCATTTTAATTCATTAAAGGCCATAATGGGTTGATCCAGGCCAATCCGCACCGGGGTAGTGCTATAGTTTTCTATGGTGGATTCATTGTAATTTACAAGACGGTTAAAACTGGAGTTCAGGTATATTCTGGCTCCGGTTGCCATGATATTCTGGCTCATAGAAACCTGGGCAAATGTATTGAGGTTTTGTTGCAGACGGTATACGTCGATGTTATTGTCGGGATCATAACGTTGCGTAAAGGAGCGGTTATAAGTCAAAGGCTCCATCTCAAAATTTACATGAGGAAGCAATCGGGCTCCAAAAGAGCGATATCTCCAATAATCCGCCCCGTATTGTCTTTTGGCTTTAAAAGCATCCAAAGACTCCTGGGAAGCTATGTCCAAGGTTTCATTCAGGGTCAGTGTTTTTGCAGGGCTATTTTTTTGATTCTGTGCTGATAACCAGGACGCCATACAGAAAAAAACGGTATAGATAATGATTCTATATTTCTTTATATGTTTAAACATAAGCCTTTTTCTTTACAAGATGATAATAGCAAAGGGGGATCAGGTAAAGACTGACTATCGTACCTAGTAACATCCCGCCAATAAGGGCTATAGCCAAGGGTGTTTGCAATTCACCTCCCAAACCACCGGTGAACAAAACAGGTAACAAGGCCAAAATAGTGGTCAGGCTGGTCATTAGTATGGGTTTCAACCTACGCTGTCCCGCGACTAACAAGGATTTTAAGAGACCGTATCCTTGTTTTTGTAACTGGATTACCGTATCGATCTTTAAGATGGAATCATTGATCACGATGCCACACATGACCACAATTCCAATCATGGACATCAGGTTGAGATCCATACCACATAAGGCCAAAAATAACAGGGACCCTGACATGGAAACCGGGATTTCCACCAGGATGATCAGGGGAAGGGTCAAAGATTCAAATTGGGAGGCCAGTATAAAATATAACAAGACCAGGGTGATGACCAATACGATGAGCAATTCCCGGATAAGCTGACGGTTTTTAAAAATACTTCCGTTAAAGAATACGTCATAATCGGGGTTTTGGTCTACAACGTTTTTTATTTTTTCCATGACCCCTTGTGCTTTTCCACTTTCTATCTCAAGATCCAGGGGATAATATTCACCTTCTTTTCCTGCAACTACCGTTTTTAAATCCAACACTCTGCTTGGCGTTAAAAATTCATTGACATAGTAATACGTACTGTCATTGGCCCGAACCATGGTTTCCTGCAGGACCTCGGGGATGTTTTTTTCTTCACTGCCCAACACTATCGGGACAAATTCCTGATTGTCCACAATGGAGAGTAGCTGCTTTTCATTAAAAGCGCTTTGCAGGGTATTGTTGAGATGGTCTGCCGAAACATTATAAGTCATCATCTTCTCACCATTAGCTCGTAGGGTGAGGGATTCCTGCCAGGCTATAGGCGGCAAAAGGACATCCGGGAATTCTTTCTGTAACTCCTGCCATAATTTTTGAAGTTCTTCGTCTTGTCCGGTGTTTTCTAAAGGCCTTAACCTGGCGATAAGGGGAGCGGAATTATCAGAAAATATCACATTAAAAATGTTGTCGACTTCTTTATATTCGACAATGGCATTGGGGTAATTATTGGTAATAAAACGGTCTATATCGTTTTTAAGGTGTTGCAGCTCTTTTTCACTTTCCGTCTGGAAATACAGGGTGGCTTCTGAAGTATTAGCTTCACTGTTTTTATCCAGTAAAAATTGCTGTTGCCCTATCTGGGCATGATAGTTTTTCAGGTTTTCCTGTAAGGGCTGAACCAGTTCTAATAACCGACGTTTGTTTTCTTCTATATGAATCGGTTGATTCCAGTCTACAACGAGCAGGGTTTCCGTAGCCGGAAACTCTGGCATGCGACTTTTGGGAAGGGCAGAAAAAAGGATAACAGTGCATACGGCTAAAGCAGTAAAAATACTAAATGGCAGAGGTTGTTTTTTCATGGTCCACCTGAACCCTTTTTCATAAAGCCGGTTATAATCGAGGGTATTTAACTTTCGGATAAACCGGATAATGCTATTATCGTTATTATTTTTTAAATAAAACAACCGGTATAAAACTGGTAATACGGTCACCGATACCACTAAGGAAACAAACAGTCCAATGGTAATGGCCATGGCCTGGTCATAAAATAGGGCTCCGGCGATACCACTTAGAAAGATTAATGGGATAAAAACGGCACAGGTGGTGAGTACGGAACTCAACAAGGGTTTAAATACTTCGTTAGTGGCCAAAACACAGGCCTCGGAAAGCGGATACCCTTTTTCCCGGTACTGGGTAATATTATCAATAACAATAATGGAGTTATCTATCATTAGGCCGGTACCCAGGATAAGGCCGGACAACGAGATGATGTTAATGGAAATGTCCAATAGATGGAAAAAAAGGATACAGATGATCATGGAAACCGGTACACTGATCCCGATAAGGATAGGGGATTTCAAATCCCGAAGGAACAGGAACATGATCGCAAAAGCCAGCAGGATACCCCATAAGAGGCTTTGCCCTAAATTGTTGATGGCATAATCCAGTAATTTAGTCTGGTCCCTAGTAATGGAAAAATCAATATCAGGATAATCTTGCCGCATTTGATCTACAAGGGTCCCCAGAGATTTTTTCAGGTCTTTCATCCGGGTATCGTTTTGTTTGATCAGGGCCATACTTATGGCTTCCTTATCTTCTGACAGGACTAAACCGGTTCGTTTTTTTGGCTGTTCCTGGACCCGGGCCAAATCTTTAAGTTGAAAAAGCCTGTCATTTTTCTTAAGGTAGATGTTTTCAATGTCCCGGACATTGCCAAGGCTAGTACCCAACCGGAGGTTGTATTGATATTGACTTTCCCTGACCAAAATACTCCCTACTTCAATATCCTGTTTTTTGATGACGGCTTCCAAATCGTCCAGGCTTATATCCAATGCTCTGAGCTTATTGCGATCAGGGATCACGAGGATTTCAGGATATATCAGACCATTGACGTCCACCATGGCTACTTCAGGAACCTGTTCGATTCGTTTTCGGACCACCTGGTTGACAAAACGGTTAAAATCAATAAATTCTTGGGTCACTTTGCCATCGGGTTTTGTATCCTCTCCGTTCTTTAAGGTAAGATTTAAATAAAAGACCGGAATATCAGAAGAGCTAGCCTTAATGACCTTAGGGCGATTCAATTCCCGAGGTAAGGAGGCCATGGCCCGGTCGACTTTTTCATTGACCTCAATAAAAGCATAGTCGGTTTTAGTGCCATGGGTAAAATAGAGCCGAATCATTGCATTTCCATTGGAAGCTTCACTTTGAATATCTTCCAGGTGGCTGACTTGCATCAGGCTGGAACGTAAGGGGTTTACTATGGCATCTTCCAGTTCTCGTGCCGACATATTATCAGCACTGACTTGTACAGTGACTTCAGGGATATCCAGATCAGGCATCAGGGATACAGGGACATAGGCTATGGCGATAAGGCCTAGAATAACAATAGCCAGGGCAGTCATTAAAGTACCAATGGGCTTATGGATCAGGAATTTAACCATAAAAATACTATTGAGCGGGGGCTTGATTAATGAGGGATTTAGAAGCTGATTTTATAGTGACTTCACTGTCGTGAGCAAGATTTAAGTTTCCTGATACGATGACGGTATCGCTTTCTTGTAAATGGGCACTACTTTTATCGGGATGGGCGATCACGGCATAAGAAGTACTGTTTTCATAGATGGATTGTACATAGGTCCAGTAAGCCTTTCCGTTTTTATATTTAAAAAGGACTTCCTGATTATCCCGGATAAGTACTGCTTCTTTGGGAACGACAAATTGATCGGGAACATCTTTCTGGATCCTCACCTTTACATTCATACCTTCCATAAGCGGACCATCGTTTTGTACACGGGCTTTTATTTCCACCATCCCGTTCTCTTCAACTATGGGATTGATAATCAATATATTTCCCGTGTACCCCTTGCCCGTATTAAAAGCCAGTATCTCGATATCTTCTCCTTTTTGAACCTGGTTTACCTCAGATTCAATAAGGTAAAATTCTACATCAAACACAGAATCATCGATTAAGGTCATAAATTCCTCTCCGGAACCGACTTGTTCATATTCCTTAAATTTTATATCGGCCACTTTGCCATTAAAGGGTGCCTTTAAAATCGTGGAATTGACATCGAACTCAGCATTTTTCAATTTATTTTCCGCTTCACTGTAACCAGAGCGAATAGAAGCCATCTCATATATGTTATCTGGAATCTTCTCCTTGTCTTGCAAATCGTACCCCCGTCCAACCAACATATCTTCAAACTCCAACCGGGCTTTTTTAAAAGAAATTTCCGAACTGGTCAGTTCTTGTTGGTATTCAAAATCCTCCAAGTAGGCTAAAGATTGGCCTTTTCTGACAGCATCACCATTTTTAACAGGGAGTTTTTTTAGATTACCGTTGACTTTAAATTTGAGGACATTTTTTTGATTGGCTACCAGCTTCCCATTGGACAAGAGTTCTCTCTTAAAAGTAGTTTTTTGCAGTACCACAATGTCCACTTCGTTTTTTTTCGGAGTATATTGCTTTTTGTCTGTAAGATCTTTCTTATTATTGGTTTTAGTTTCGGAACAACCGGCAATATTGAATAGGGTCTGGAGGACAAATAGAATGAAGAACCCACGAAATGTCACGTAACTCATTCCGTGGGTAGGTTTGTCGAGGAGTTGGGAGCAGGTTTTGATCTTAAAAATATATGACGATAACGATAGCATTGATTTTGGTAAATTCATTTCTATTTGAGGTTTTTTTCATTAAGACGATCTTTTATTCTATAAATTGAATATCCATATTCTTCTTTTATTAATTTATAATTATTCGTTTTGTCATAGGATAACATCAATTTACTCAATATTGTCCTAAAATTACTGAATTGGACGATATATAGTGGAGGCTTTTCCTTTAAATCTGAAATTAAAGTATTGATCTGATCTTCTTTAGTCACAAATATTAAATTAAAATATTTACTTGATGATCTCCTATCCGAATAGGATAAGATAGGATTGAAATTGTAACCTATGACATAAATATAGTCTTTTTTGTCACTATGTTTTTTAATCCATTCGCCAATTGCTTGTTTTGAATTGATATTAATTTCAGCACTTTTATGACGATATAAAAAAGCCAATGTTTCTCTGTAAGGATAAAATAGCATGCATAAAAAGAAAAGTATTATGGCTTTATTTGTTTTTTTTATAGAGAACCTCTTCAGGACATCTTCTGTAACTATAGCTACTAATAGGGCCAAAGAAGGAAGTGATTGCTTTAATTGGTGTCCATAGTAATATCCTGATGCATTAGTGCCGATAAAGTCAAAAATACACCATAAGATCAAGCATAGAAAAAAGTGATTTTTAATATTTCTGTAATAGGCAATTAAAACTATAAATGGATAAAAAATAACAAATCTTGATGCTCCCCAAATTGTAAAAAATTGTTGTATATGGTTATCCATATTATTTCTGGAGCCAGTATTAAAAAGGATCAACCAAGCTCCCTTTATATAATCCATTATAGAGACCCCGCTTAAAAGTAGTGGGAAATAACATATAAGTAACCCTACCAATAGACCAATTCCAAATATTGATAGAGAAAGTACTTTTTTCTTTAAGGGGAAATGGCGTGAAAAGGACAAGAGCACAAATCCCAATACTCCAAAGAAAGATAATAGAGCTATTTGTTTAAACGAAATCGCTAATCCTATCATTAAACCGGATAAGGCTATAAAGAAGGACCAATTCTCTCTTCTCTCCTTGGCCTTTAGAACAAAGAATATGGACAATATTGTAAATAGGATCATAAAATTTTCCGTGTGTCCCGTAAAGGCTCCATCCATCAAATTCCAAGACATCGAAAACCCAAAAATGAACATGCTAAAAAGCCCGACAAAAGAACTATATAGTCTTTTCCCGATTAAATAGAGCAGAAACGAGGAGATTAATATGGAAATAATTCCTAAACCTCTAGTGAACCATATATTAATTCCGAACAAAAAATGTGATAAAGCATGAAGTATAAAGATTCCCGGCGTCTTGTTTTCCACAGCGTCAATATAAGGGGGCATATTATATTCAATCCATATTCGACCGATATAAGACCACATGCCTTCATCATTTTCCATCCCTACATAAGCAGTGGTCATTAACAAGATTGTAAAAATAATAAGTCCTGCAATATATGGATAGACATAATATGTGGGAACGTTATTTCTCTTCATGATAATCCATTTCAGTATTAATATTCCATATATTTTCCTTAGTTTCTATTCCTTTTATAATATTTTCAACTGCTGTAATTGCAGTAAGCATGGAGTGATCCTGGTTATTGTATTTATGCATTCCGTTTCTGCCAATCAAAAATAGATTTTTAAAATTGTCGGTAAAATTTCTGATCTCATGAAACTGCGAATAGGTTCCAAAATATGCGGGATATGTTTTTGGAACACGGATAACAGTACTATCTAAGACTTCTTTTTTATCTATGATTCCTATGCTTTCCAATTCTTCAACTGCAAATTCCGAAAAACTCTTATCATCCATGGTCCACAGTTCATCTCCTTCATTACAAAAATATTCAAGTCCCATCCATATTTTACTCTGGTCCTTGATCATATATGGAGACCAATTATTAAAAACTTGTAACCTTCCGAGTTTTACTCCCTTCTCCTGAATATATATCCAATTATCCGATATAAGACCATTCCGATGTTTGGATTGACCATTTATTTTTAGTTTATTTAATAATACCCCTATTGTTATAAAATCTCGGTACTGTAATCCTTCACTAACTGCCCGGACATTTTTACAGATATCTGTACTTTTAAAGGCTCTTATAAGTTCTTTAACCGGCATGGTTGAAAAAAAATAGTCCCCATAAACTGTTGACTTTTCTTGAACCGAGTTATCTAGGTAAACGATTTTCCCGATTCGATCACTTTTTGCATATATTTCAATAACCTCCGCATTTTTTATTACACGTCCACCCTTGGCAAGAATCTTTTCTGCGACAGTTTCCCACATTTGCCCGGGGCCGAATTTGGGATACATGAATTGTTCTATCAAACTGGTATCTGTATTTTTTTGTTCTATAGAGGAGTCTTTTTTTAAGAATGATTTTATAGCGTGCTTTAATGCTCTTTTCACAGATAATTGCTTTATTCGTTGAGCTCCCCACGACGCACTAATTTTGTTACAGGGCATTCCCCATACTTTTTCAGTATAATCTTTAAAAAAAGTTTTGTAAAGTTCTTTCCCGAACCTATTAATGAAAAAGTCTTCAAGAGATTGAACATGTTTTATAGGGAAGAGTTGTATCCATAGATAAGACCAACATATTTTAACCATTCTCAGGATGCCTAAATTTGAAATTGTTTCCATGTTCAGGGAAATGGGATAATCAAAAAAACGCTTAAGAAAAAAGATCCTGGACAACCTGTTTCTAATTAGCATTACTTTATCTTCCTTTTCAGGATCAGGACCTTT
This sequence comes from Sinomicrobium halophytocola, assembly GCF_052983395.1. Lineage (NCBI taxonomy): Bacteria > Pseudomonadati > Bacteroidota > Flavobacteriia > Flavobacteriales > Flavobacteriaceae > Sinomicrobium > Sinomicrobium halophytocola. Next base: position 22,147 of record NZ_JBRKIT010000045.1, on the reverse strand, counting down.
TGGATTTAGCTCGATGGTTCTCTTTTTATTATGATAGGTGATTTCTTTTTTTTGATTTTCTACAGAACCTGATCCTTCTAATGGTAGTATTTCCTGCCACCATTTCATTACGATATCTGATTTTGAAAAAAAACGATGTCCACCGATATCTATCCTGTTTCCTTTATAGTTCACGGTTTTGGAGAGTCCTCCAAAATCATTGGATTTCTCTATAATAATAGGTTTGATATCTGTTTTGTTAACCAGTTCGTATGCGGCAGTTAACCCTGCGGGGCCGGCACCTATGATTATAGCTTTTTTACACATTTTTTGCTTAAAGAATTTGTTTTCAATTGAATATATTGCCTTTTAGTTATGGAACTGGATATTGAAATTTATTCATTTTAGTATTTTCAATATTCTATTCCACCTAAACTTTCCATTGTTTACTGAGTATAAACTCATAACAGCTTTCCCCAGGATATCTTCTTCAGATACAAATCCCCAATATCTGGAATCTATAGAATTGTGTCTGTTATCCCCCATCATAAAATAATAGTTATGTTTAAATGTATATGTAGGTGCCTTTGTCTTGTTGATAAAGAAATTTTCTCCTCTTTTTTGCAGAGTGACATTTTCATACCGTTTCATTATTTTTTTATATAAAATCCAATTATCTTTTGTTAATTTTATCTCATATCCCTTTCTGGGAATTATAATAGCCCCCCAATTGTTAGTAGACCAGAAAAGGGTATCCTTTTCAAGTGAATTTTCTGGAAAGATTTTTATAGGAATATCTTCTATTTTTATGGAATCTATGGCTTTGGTGTTTTTCAAGTTTCTGTACTCTTGAACAGTAAGAGCCAACTTTATATATTTGGTGTCAGAATACAGTGAGCTTATTGTCTTCCGATCAGAAGATATGTTGTTTAATTTTTTCTTTAGGTTATCCCAGTTATTAAACCATATTCCATAAAAGTTTCGTATTGTAGCAGGGTCTTTAATTGGCTTATCATTGCAAAAAATATTCCCATTCTCAATCTTTATGGTATCTCCTGATATTCCCGTACATCTTTTTATATAAAAGTTTTTGTGATCATTAGGATGATTAAAAATTACAATGTCTTTTCTTTGAATTTCTGAAAAACCATTGAGTCGCTTATAACTCCACCAAGTAGAGTCTATTGCTGCCCGGGCTTCCTTATTCATATACATTATAAGATTTACCCAGGGTATTTCGAAAGGCGATCGAGGTACTCTGGGGCCATAATGTACCTTACTTGTCATGATTTTATCGCCAGTGAACAAGCTATTTTCCATTGAATCACTAGGAATACGGTAAATATCAAATACAAACATCCGTAACAACACTGCAAGAACAAAAACCAGCGCCATTAAGCAGAGTGCATAACCCCAGACTTTCTTGCGTAGGGTTACAAAAAAAAGCAAGCGGGAAGTAAGTAAAAAAAATATTCCCCCGAAAAACAAAACCCCTAGAGCCAACCAATATAAGCTTAATAGAACTAAAAAAAATGCCAACAATAGTATACCCAATAGCTTGTGTTTTCTGTTACATGTATATATTTTATTCTTAAATTCCACACCTATCTTATATTAAGTTTTAAATGTTTTTGAATGATTATATTGCGTCTAATTCCTTTATGCAAAAGCTGATTCTTACTAAAGATCAATAAGTACATTTTGTTGGAGTACATATTCCACTACCTGCGGGGCAGGTGATATGATATCCTACATGAGAACCATTCTTATAACAGCTTACTTTCATTATTTGCTTATTGGCATTGTCACTTGAGTTTGAGCCACTTGTTTGCTGTGCCATAACCACTTCACTTAGTAGTAAGAAAGGATTATCAAGTGTTACTTTTATATTAATTGTCAATCCTAGTATAAACAAGATAAAAGTGATTGGCTTAACTTTTTTTTCAGTTTTGTGTTCATAATGATATTTATTAGTAGTTACTTGGGTTTATAGACCAATGATTGGACTTTTTCTTGTTGTTATTATCAGTTTATTATAGATGCTTTTGGGTGCCATTCATTAGCATATGACAAATCAAGGTATATTACGGTGATTTCCCTTGTTATTTTCTGTTATTCAGTTACTTCTCCTCGAAACACAAGTAATTCCGGTGAATTCTTTGTATTTGAATATACCGTTACCTTTTGCATGAAATATCCTAGTTGAGATGAATCATAATTAATCCTAATAGTGGTTGAGTCCTGTGAAGCAACAGATTTATTTTTCCATTCGACTTTTGTACAATGGCAATCGGTTTCTATCTTTTTTATTAGTAATGGAATCTTCCCCGTATTGATAATTTTAAATGGAACAGTTATAGAATCGTACCTTTTTATTTTTCCTAAATGGATTAATTTTTTAGGAATTTCTACTTCTGTGAGTGTACTTTCATTTTTTTTCAAAGTCATTTGATTTCTTTTTACCTGTTGGTTGCAGGCAAAAAAGACAAGAAGTGTCAAGAGGTATAGTATTATTAATCTTATATGTCTTTTTTTATAGCTTTTATGCTTCTTCATCGAAAAACTGTTATGGAGTTTTTATTTTATAAGTAACCAAGATAGGATTGTCTGTGCTTTCCAGAGTAGGTATGATATTATAAAGATCCGGATAATCTCTTTTTAAATCATCCATGGAAATTTTTCCGTTCTCCAGCCAGTTTAAAAACCATTCTACCTCAATAAATGAAATAATTTTATTACTGTCTGTTAAACCAACAGGTAAACCGAAAGCTATAGGAAAGTCTATTTGTACTGGAGAAATGTTTTTATTACTATTAAGGTTATTCTCTTTATGACAAAAAGCTGTAACCCTCTTCCCCTTATCAAAATAAGTAAAAACAATCATATCTTTTGATTCAACAAAATATTTTTGTAAGAATGAATGCTCCAATTGAACTTCTTGCAATTTATTTATTGAATTTCTTGCTTCCTCGGGTAACGCATTTTCCCCAAAATCGAATATGTATTTCGGATACATTTCACGATCTGGATGTAGTTGAAAAATGGTATCCGAAAGTGCTGAACTGTAAAGGAATCCTTCATTATTTTCAAACATAATACCTTCATCGCCTAACATAATATTGAGGTCTTTCGAAAAGGGAAATAAACGATCCTTAATTTTCCCGGAATTATCCAGTACAATCAAGTTGTTTTTTCCTGTTAGACTATTATCATTATGGTTAATGTAATAAAACCAGAAATCATCTGTTTTAACAAAAGTACTGGCCCATAAATTGTTTCGTATAGTTTTAATGTAATCTCCTTCCAAATCATATTCAAAAACTGCTTTTTCATTATGCCCTAGTAGCAATAACTTTTCACTTTCAGGATCAAGTTCAAAATCCCATAAGGTTGTAAATTCACCGGGGCCATGTCCCAAAGCACCAATAGAATTGATGTATTTTCCCAGTTTATTAAAAACTTTTAAACTTGAATAACGCTTATCAAGCACATAAAATTTATTTTTGTATAAAGTCACCTCAGTAACTTCCGCTAATAGACTAACATCATTAGTTTCTAAAGGAATAAATGTTATTTCTTCTATCTTTTTTCTGAAATTTTTATGATTTTTCGTTTTGCTTACATCAATAATATAACTGTTGTAATCTTCAATAAACTCAATATTTTTTGCGGTTTTATTTCCATTTTTGCAAGAACATAGTATGAGCAATAATAGAATAATATTTAGTGCTATTTTCATTTTAAATACCGTTTACTTATTTTCATAATCACAAGTAGCTAGTGTGTGACCATTTTTTATTATTCGAAATTTTTGATTGAAATTGTCCAGGCAGAACGGAAAGTTATTAACGTTCTACCTGGACAAATAAATGGCTGATAAAACCTAACAGTTACAATTTTTTGGAGTGCAGCTAGTAGCTGATCCCTCATAACAACCATAAGCAAGGCCACAATAATTTCCATTTTTATAGCACTTTGTCTCTTCTCTTTTCCATTTTTGACCACTACTGTCAGAACCACTTGTCTGTTGAGCTATTGCCGATTCACTAAATGAAAGAAAAGGGTCGTCTAATGTGACTTTTACATTTATTGCTAATGCTATTACAAAAAGAGCAGAAGCAATAATCTTTATTACTTTTTTTAATTTTGAATTCATGATATAATTTTTTAAATTATTATCTCGTACGGCTCATAAAGTAGTTTGCCGAACTTTTATTAAATGTTTATCGTATATAATATTCCTATTACATACGCCTTTTGTTTCCGTTAACAGGTTTATACACAAACAAAAGAGTTATCAATTTTAATGAGTGTTTATGACATTGCTCCCCTCCTTTCTTTTTGGTGATTATTTCTTCTATCGATGTTATTAATATTCGTTTTGGTAATGAAGTAGCTAGGTCTTTGCTTGCTTTCCATGTACAACTTTCCCAAGTATTCTCCCATCACTCCCAGAACAATTAGTTGAATCCCAGATAAGAAAACAATACATGCAACGATAGAGGTCCACCCTACAATGGTAAGCCCCATTAACATTACTATTACTGCATACATGCCATAACCGAAAGCTAACAATGCGAAAAATATACCTGCGGAAAGAGCAAATCGTAAAGGTTTTATACTGCTTGAGGTAATTCCGTTGCTGGCCAGCGACAGCATTTTTTTAAAAGTATACTTAGTAGTTCCATGTATCCTATTTTCTTCCTGATATTTAATAGTAGTTTGCTTAAACCCTATCCATGAGAATAATCCTCGCAGATATATATTCTGCCCAGGAATATTGCGTATAATATCTCCGACTTTACGATCAATTAATCTAAAATCCGCACCATTTATCATCACATCCTGATCCGATATTTTAGACAAAAACAAGTAATACCATTTTGAGGTTTGTCTCTTTAAAAGTGAAGAACGATTCTTATCTGCGCCAATAGCTGTTACAATATCATATCCTTTTTGCCAAAGTGTAATCATTTTAAGTATTGTTTCGGGCGGATGTTGTAAATCGGCGTCCATGGTAACAATACAGTCGCCATGGGCAAAATCTATACCTGCCTTAAGAGCCGTTTGATGTCCAAAATTTCTTGAAAAACATATATACTTGATAGACTCGTCTTCATGTAAAGCTGATTCTATCACTTGTTGAGTATTATCACAACTGCCATCATTTACCAAAATGATTTCATAGTTGTTATATGGCTGCATAACCTCCTGTATTCTGGAAAGCAATGGAAATATATTATCGGCCTCGTTATAACAAGGAACTATGATGGATAATGAGAACTCATTCATTTGTACTAGATTCTAAAGGATTATTTATTATAGGCTGTTTCCGTACTTTTCTTCTTTCTATCAGTTCCAGTACATTACTTTTCATAACGTCACTGTTCTTCCAAGCCATGGTTCTATAAAAAGTGTGTATACTGAGAAAAAGGATGTACAGCGGAACAAAAACACGGATGTATTTTCTATATTTAATATAATGAGTATAAAAGTGATCTATATACCAAACTAATATCAACGCTAGTCCAATAATACTCATATACATATATCGGTCTGCGGTTATCATTCCTCTTGGCATTGGTATCAAATGCAGGACGAGTAAAATGTTGATAAAGAAGAATAAGGCCCCAAAAATTACGAGCCTGTTGTTTTTCTTGTAATTACTCCAAATAAAACCACCTATAATCAATGTCAATATCGGATATCCCCAATAAAATAGAGGTAGCTTTTCTCCAACTCGTATAGGTGAAAAATAATAATAGTATAATTTAACAGGGACTATGGTACGGAATATATATTCGGTTAAACTATGCATACCCAACAATAATCTTTGATATAAGGGATAGGTATTTTCTACATTGAGAGTTCCCAGGTTATGGGACGAAGAAAAATACCAAAACAGAAAAGCAAGGAAGAAAAAAGGAATTTTTTCCAGGAATACTTTTCGGAAGAAAATATTTTTTTTCAGCTTTATATCTTTTAATCTTCCATAAATAAAATCAAAAGCCAATAAATTCAGAGGGAGTATAATTGCTTGTTCTTTAGAACCAAAACTTAAAGTATAGGTTATGGCAATCACTATCGACCACTTCCATTTATAAGTATGTATATATTTTATATATGCAAAAAAAGCAATCAGAGCGAAAAAAGTATATAGGATAACTTTAGAAGCACTAATCCAAGCTACAGGTTCAACTTGTAAAGGATGAATAGCAAAGAGTAAGGAGACAAAAAAACCATACCATTCAGGACCACAAGTCCCCTTTCTTACGGTTATATTTCCAACGATATCTCTTATGATATAAAATACAATAAAAACGTTCAATATATGGATGCCTAAACACATAGCATGGAAAGCAGTGGGGTTAAAACCAAATAGATTATAAATTCCAATGTAGACCAATGTATTTACAGGAGAATATTGCCCTCCATAGAAATGCATAAAATGGTGTTTGATATTACCCCATGAAGAATCCAATACATAAGGATTTTCAAGTAATTGCCAAGTATCGTCCCATTCTCGTTGGAAATCATTAAAAAATGTGGGTAGAAATACAAGAATGCCCGTAAAGGCCAAAAGTAATAGAGGATAGGAGGTTAGTTTTTTTAACATTTTTATGGTTGATTTGGGTGGTTGTTTTTTAGGGCTTATATATGTATCACACTTAAATACATCAAAAGTCCCAATTTAAAACTTATTATTTTCCAGATAGGATGCAACAAGCCAACTTATTATAGTGGCAATAATGTCATACTACAAACCGTGTTTGTGCTGAAATGGATCTAGTTATTTAGATTATAAGTGTTCACGTTTTTTTATGATTTTTGTCAAAAACAGGATTAATGATTTTTACTGTTAATGGCAAAATCATTTAACAAAATCTAGGGGGGGGAGAATAATCCGAAAAAATTCCTTTTAGGAAAAAAGGACTATAAAAGGAATTAAAAATATAAATAATACAGAGTAAAACTTAATTTTTTACATAAATTTAGCATAAAATATTACTATCAAATATGAGATATCTTGGATATATAATTTTAAAATCTATTGGGTTAAAATTCCCATTGTTGCATTTAGGTAGTTCATTTGGGGTGACTATTATCCCATGAGTAACGCTCTTTTTATTTTTAGAAATAGAACATGGTTGCCTTTTTCAGGCAACCATGTAATTTTATTGATTATTCACATTCATAAAACGAGCATCTTCCTACGTAAGTAAATGCATACAAGGCCTTAAGGCGCAATCTTTTCGATCGTATTTTTCATACATGCGTCCAAGAGCTAAGGGATACGTATTATATTCCCTTTCGACACAGGTTCAGGAACAACCACTACAATCTCCACCACCATAGCCAGAACTTTGATAAGCCAGGGCTTCTTCGTTTATACGGGTAAAAGGGTCATTGAGAGTAGCTTTAATATTAATAGCCAATGCCACCAAGAATAACATTGCGGCAAATATTTTTACCGCCTTTCTAAATTTTGTTTTCATAATTTTGACTTTAAAATGTTATTATTTATACAACAAGGAAAATGGTTTATGCCAAGTTGTATTTTTATTAATTTATTGTAAATAATATCCCTATTATATACACTCTTTGTTCCCGTTAAAGGGTTATATGCAAACAAAAGAATTTTCGGGCGTTATTCTGTTTTTATGATATTGCTGCCCTCCTTTCTTTTTGATGATTATTGTTACCTGCGTTATATATTTGTCTTAGTAACAAGGTAACTGGGACTCTTATATGAGCATCACACTTAAACATGTTGATAGTCCCAATTTTGAAATAATATTAGGAATAGGATGTTGAAATTGATAATTATCTATTAATTACAAGGGTTCTTAAAGGATTGGAGGCAATTTCTTGAAACTTTCCGTATTAAGAAATTTTATAATTCAATGTTGTTGGACTTCCATATTTTAAGGAAAATTTTACTATATAATATAAAAAATCCTTCTTTAATATAAGTATAATACACATTCCTTTAATAAATTATCTTTATTTTATTAATTTTGTTTTTCATCACTCTCTTTTTTAAGATTAGTGATAAGAGAGTCAACAATCTTGAGGAAAGCCTGCGAGGCACAAATCAGAAGACCCCGAAAAAACATTCGACGCGAGCGTCGGAGTATTTTAAATCTCACTTAGTGAGTAAAAAATGGAGACCTGTCAAGCTCATAATTTCTTTTAATGGGGATGATTCCGATTTAATGCTTGGAAAGAGATTGTTTAGTGATAACCTTAACTGTGTTGGGAACTATACAACATTTCATTTCACAGGAAAGCATGTTCTTTTAGCTAATAAAGAAATTGAATAAATTAGGATAGTTGACTAGTTTTATATTATAAGAAACAAACTAGCCATATACAATCAAAAATAAAGTAATATATGGAATCGGTGTCCAAATTATACATATTGTTTTTAGCCGTTTTATTCGTTCACTGTTCCGAAAAAGAAAAGATATGTCATATCAGTGGGACAGTATTAGATGCTGACGTAAAATCAATTCTTTTAGTCAAGCTCAACCAGGATATGAGAAATGATCCCATGATTGAAATTCCAGTTGTTGATGGAAAGTTTCAATATGAAACACGTTTAAATCATCCCGAAGCAGTTAAGTTATTTTTTGGCAGGGCCAGGTATGAAGGTGGTGGTCGGGTTATGCCTCTGTTTCTGGAAAATGAAAAGATTGATCTCACCATTTATCCCGAAGAAGATTTTGACAAAAACAGTGTTCAGGGGGGACAACTCAATGCTGAATATAAAAAATTCAAAAAAGCGTCTGAACTTAAATTCAATGACCAACTAAGACCCCTTCAGGACAGTTTAAATATACTTTTTAATAGCAACCAATATCATAGTGATACAATGAACACACTGTTGTACGAGTTGAAAAAAAATCAAAATGATGATGAAAGAATAATTTTATTTCAACAAATGGATGATTTGGAAGAACAGGGAATGGACTTAAGCCCAAGGGCAAAAGTTTTAACCGATAAACTCAAAAAAATAATCGAAAAGCATGGCAACAGGAATATATGGATAAAAACCCTTCTATTGTATCTTACTACTTCCTTGTGAGCGACTTGATTTACGATAAGGAAAACATAGACATCGACTTGGCCAAACACAATTATGAAAAGCTTTCCGAAGCCCATCCAAACCATCCATATAATACATTGGCTCAAAATTTAATTCGCGCTATCGAAAGCATACAAGTTGGGAAAAAATATATTGACTTTTCTGCTCCAGATCTCGAAGGAAATACCATCAAATTATCGGATAAAATTTGAGGAAAAGTTGCTTTACTGGATTTATGGGCAACATGGTGCAGCCCCTGTATTACAAAAAGTAAAGCTATGATCCCAGTTTACAATGCTTATAAAGACAAAGGGTTTACCATTGTCGGCGTTGCCGGTGAATTTAAAACGACTTCCCCACTTAAAAAGTTTTTAGAGAGAGAAAAATGGCCTTGGCTAAATTTAGTGGAACTGGATAGGCAAAACAATATATGGCAAAAATACGGAGTCGGCAATGGAGGAGGAGCTATTTTTCTGATTGACAGAAAAGGTGAAATTGTTGCAAAAGACCCGACCGCAGAGGAAGTTAGGAAGGAATTGGAGTCTATGTTGAATTGAAAGATCGAATTTCAATTTTCTTCGAAATAGTCAATTGAATTAGTCAAGATAAAAAATGGACTCTTGTTATCAGACATGAATATAGTTTAAAAATATACTGTAAACTTACTCTGTCACTTGATAGTATATAATCTACAAAATTGGAAATCTCTTTTTAAAAGTAATTTGTTCTTATCCATATAATATTCTGTATCAAGGCTCTTAGCTTTCGAGGGTTCTTTGGATTGATGTATTTTGAATTTGCCATAAGGCGAGAAATACCATTTCAGTTGAGTTGCTTATATTTAGCTTGTTTGGCAAGTGTTACAAACGCTTTTAGACGATAGGCCTTCGTTTCCCCTGTGCTCAAACGAGGATAGTTGAGGAAATCAAAAACTATTTAGCCTTCGTCCATTTACTTTGATTAAGCAATTCCCTAATGTCAACATTAAGAAATTTAGCGATATCATTAAGTGTATTTAAAGTGGGTTGTTGTTTGTTATTCACCCACCTTGAAACAGTTTCTTTCTTTACTTTCAGGTGAACGACCAGGTCATTATTCTTCATACTTTTTTCCTCGAGGACTTCCGCAATGCGATTGATTTTATAATTAGGCATAATTTTATTTTAAATATTGTTGACTTTTAAAATCAACTTTCATATATTTGCATATGATTTGACAATTAGCAAGTCATACAGTTTGAGCTTGATTTAGTATTTGTTCAATGATTAAACGAGTCTCCAACTTCTCACTTGGTACCTGGGAAGGAGGCGGTAAGGTCAGCTCATTTCCTGCGGATATTATATATTTGCTATATAATGACGTAGGGGTGAGCCTTACTGAAGTCCGCTTCCAGGTACCACCTAAAGCAAACGCTTTAGGTCTGCACAAGAGTTTCGACTCTTGTGAGAAGAGTGGATAGACGTAAGGTTTCACCCCTTACGTTTTTTCAGGAGCTCGTTCACATAACCACTAAGATTATGATACGAACGCCTGTAAACTACATCCATAGTGCCGAATCCCACCTCAATGAGGTATGGCTTCGGTTCGCTCATCTCATCCTAACAAAGAACATTGTCTGTCCGCCGGACTGACAATTAAACCAAAAAGCCTATCGGATAGCAAAAGCAAGGGTGTTACACCATGCTTGCCATAGGCATAAATCTCCGTTGGCTGTTGTCCGAAAACACCGGCCGCGTGCCCATGGAAACATATATTTGCCACAGGATTAAAGACGGCTTAATTTATTAGTTAACTGCAATAGCTATAAAAATACTTTCTTTTATCCTTACCTGCAAATAGTATTATTGCTTTCTTATGGCATGACGGCCTAATACACATACTAACACTTTATTTATGAAAACATCACACCAAAAACTGGAACAGCTCCAACAAGCATGGAGCGCCGAAATGGCCACTTTCCGGGAACTGCAACAAAACAACCAGGCCCTTACGGAGGAACTCCGGGAGTGTGCGCAAAAACTATCCCTTCGACTGGGCTAAGCTCAGTCTCCAAACTTGCAACCTATAACCCGAAACCTGGATACCTGCAACCCCACAGGGATTTTTAGCTAACACTCAAATATTAAAATTATGAAGATCATTACATTAGCAGGGTTCTCCTGCTGGTGCCCCATGACTATTGCCTTTATTTTACTTAGCCTGCCGTTGCCATTTTGGGCATCACCGTCCTCCCCGTTTACTGTACAACAAAGGGTTACCGGAACCGTAACCGATGAAACAGGTTTGCCCTTGCCCGGGGTAAATATCATTATTAAAGATAAGGGAGCCGGCACCATGTCGGACGAAAATGGGGAATACAGTATTACGGCTTCCCCGCAGGATACCCTGGTATATTCGTTTGTAGGATTTAAAACCCGGAAAGAAAGGGTAGGGGAGCGGGATGTTATAGATGTTGTAATGGAAGAAAATATTGCTACCCTTGAAGGCGTAACGGTTGTGAGTACAGGATATCAGGAAACACCGAAGGAGCGGGCTACGGGAAGTTTTGTTTTTATTGACAGCACTTTGCTGCAACGGTCAGTAAGCACAAGTATATTAGAAAGACTGGATGGTGTTACCGGCAGTTTGATCTTCAACAAATCGGGAGGGTTTAATACTCCCGATATCAGTATCCGTGGAAGAAGCACCATACTGGGCAATCCCGATCCGTTAGTTGTTGTAGACAACTTTCCGTATAACGGAGACATCAGTACACTGAATCCAAATGATGTCGAATCCATCACTATTCTAAAAGACGCTGCCGCAGCCTCAATTTGGGGGACACGGGCGGGTAACGGGGTCATTGTCATCAAGACAAAGTCAGGCAAGTTCAACCAGAAACCACAGATCAACTTCACCAGCAATATAACCATTGGACAAAAGCCCCGGCTGTATACCCAACGCGGTATGACCAGCGCAGAATACATTGAAGTCGAGACCGACATGTTTGAACGTGGAAGATATAACGCTACGATTGACAATGGTTATACCGCTTTATCTCCTGCTGTGGAAATCCTACTGATGCACAGGAACGGGGAAATTGATCTGAATACACGTAACGCTATGTTGAATGCATTGGCACAATACGACTCGCGGGACGACCTGTTAAAGTATTTTTACCAGGTTCCCATTAACCGGCAGTATAACCTGAACATATCCGGGGGTAGTGAAACACAGAAGTTTTTCCTGTCTGCCGGATACGATCGTAACACCTTGCAGCGGGTGGGTAGCAGTTTTGAGCGATTTACACTCAACGGACAAAATACGTACAACCTTTTTAACAATAAATTGCAATGGGTATCCGGTATGCAGTTTACCACGGACAAAAATGAATCTGCTCCTGCGCTACCGGCACGATTACAGCAGTTCCCCTACCTAAATCTTGCAGAGGAAAACGGTAATGCACTACCTTTCGCCCGGGATCTGCGGTTTTCTTACATCGAAGCACAGGAAGGTAACGGATTGCTCGATTGGTACTACCGCCCGCTTGACGAACGGGCTCCCTCCCGGTTTAGCAACTCCCAGAACTTCCGGTTGCAGAACAACCTTACCTTTCGGATTGCCAAACCTTTGAGCCTGGTTGCTTTTCACTCCTATCAAAAAGGTGTGACTACTACCGACACCCGTAATTATGAGGACTCCTATTATACCCGTAATATCATCAACAGCATTTTGTCTATCGATCCCGAAACGGGTTTTGTCACCCGGCCCATATACGAAGGGGAAATCCTGGAAAACAGCAGAAGCACACTAACCAGCCATTATGGCAGGCTCCAACTGGCTTTTGATGAAATCTATGGGGAGCATGCTATTAACGCTATAGCCGGGGCGGAAATATCCGAATATAAATTGGACAATGCCTCATATACCCTGTATGGTTATAACCGGGAAACGGGAAGTAATGCTAATGCCGCCATCGACTTTAGTCGCCAATATCCACGGTACACGGGTGCAGGAAGTTACCAGGTGCCTACAGGCATTTACAACAGCATACAAATAGATCGTAATGTTTCATATTACGCCAATACCTCTTACACCTACCAACAGAAATATACCCTTACTGCCAGTGCCCGGAAAGATATGTCCAATATTTTCGGAGTGAAATCGAATCAAAAAGGTGTTCCACTGTGGAGTATTGGCGGTCTATGGCATATAGCGAAGGAGGGTTTTTATCAGATTCACTGGCTACCGCAACTTTCCCTTCGTGCTACTTATGGTTACAACGGAAACGTTGATAAGTCTACTTCGGCATATTTTACGCAAAGGCTTACATATAATAACCTATATGGCCTTCCGCAATACCAGGTTGCCAATCCGCCAAATCCGTCACTCCGTTGGGAAAAAGTAAGCAATATCAATATAGGTCTCGATTTTTCTACTCATAATGACCGTATTAGCGGGACCATTGAGTATTACCATAAACATGGACAAGATCTGATTGGTATTTCCCCGATAGCCCCACAAACGGGAATAACCGATTTTCGTGGAAATAGCGCCAATCTGAAAACCAAGGGAATAGACGTTATCTTAAATACAAAAAATCTCATTGGTCAGATTCAGTGGAATACGACCATATTATTTAATTACGTCAAAGATAAAGTCACCCATTATGAAGCAGAACCTGGAAATAATAGTTCAGTAATATTAGGGACGGCATCACAAACCCCGCTGGTGGGTTATCCATATAACGCTATTTTTTCTTATCCCTGGGCAGGATTGGACGAAGCCGGGAATCCACAGGGGTACTTAAATGGGGAAGTTAGCACAGATTATACTGCTATTGCTAATTCAACGGACAGGAATGAAATCATACATAACGGGAGTCGGACTCCGACTTATTTTGGTTCTCTCCGTAATACCTTTAATTTTAAAAATCTACAACTAAGTTTTCTGATTAGTTATAAGGGAGGATATGTATTCCGACAACGGAATTCATTGAACAGTACGAACCTCTATGGCACAAGCGGCCCTACCTATACATCAACAACAGACTATGGTAAAAGATGGCAACAGCCTGGTGATGAATTTAAGACAAATGTACCCGCATTGGTTTATCCAGCCAACTCTCGCCGGGAAAATATTTACAACTATTCCGATATTCTTGTGTTCAGAGGTGATCATATTCGATTACAGGATATTCGGTTAAGTTACATGCTCGATGAAAGTATATTTAAGGCCTCATTCGTTAGACAAGTATCTCTTTTTTGTAATGCCAATAATTTAGGCGTCTTATGGAAAAGGAATAATAGAGGCTTTGATCCCGATAACCTGGACATTGCACAAACCCGAAACATTTCATTAGGTCTCACAGCTTATTTTTAATGACATGAGAGTATTAATTACAATCGCAATTTCTTCAATTTTCATTGGCCTAAGTAGCTGTACAGAAAACTATTTGGACGCCAAGCCAGACACCAATTTAGTAACCCCACAAAACCTGGATGATATCATAGGTTTATTAGATAACACTACCGATCTTAATATGACGGGTGGATTGGGCCAAATGGGGGCGGATGAATATGTTTTTTTAGATTTTGAAGCCTGGCAGGGGACATTTTCAGCTACCGAACGTAATGCGTATATCTGGGCTGACGATGTTTATGAAGGTCAAACCCCAATTCAGGATTGGAATGCTCCTTACCGTTCAATTTTTTATGCTAATAACGCCCTGCAAGCCTTAGAAGACCTCGATTTATCATCGTCTAAAGAACAAGATCAAGTGAGGGGGTGGGCTTTATTTATCAGGGCGTATGCTTACCACGATCTTGTTCGGAATTTCTGTTTTGCGTATGATCCGCAGACTTCCAATACCGACCCGGGATTACCCCTTCGCATTAACCCCGGAATAGATGAGATACGATCGCGAGCCAGTCTACAAAAAACCTATGACCAGATTATCAGTGATCTAACGCAGACTGTCTCCTTGTTAACACCACGGTTTCAACAAAGTAATAAAAACAGGCCATCGAAACCTGCGGCCTATGCTCTGTTGTCGCGGGTACATCTTATGATGAATGATTTTGTGAATGCCGAATTAACTGCAGACAGTTCCCTTACCCTATATAATAAGCTGATAGACTATAATTCTGTTTCTCAGAGTATACCTGCCCCTTTTCCGCCTCTTAATGATGAAACACTTTTTACAGCCAGTCAATTTTCAAGCTATAGCATTACAGCAAATGCAAATTGGAACACTGCCGTAATACCGAACCCGAATATTATTGATTCTTATCAAGACGATGATTTGCGTTTACCTGTTTTCTTTGGCAAGGATAATCAAAATAACCACTATGTGAAGTCACGGTATAACGGAGGAAGTCCTTATCCGTTTCATGGACTTGCAGTGGACGAATTGTATTTAATTAAGGCCGAATGTTTAGCACGACGCGGAAAAATATCGCAAGCGATGAATTGGCTAAATGAATTGCTTGTGAATCGTTTCAAGAATACCGAACCGTATAGGCCATTGACTGCTGATAATAAGGAAGAAGCCATTTCCATTATACTGGAAGAACGAAAGAAGGAATTGATTTGGCGAGGTATACGTTGGAGTGACATCAAACGATTAAACAAGATAGGAGCCTCTATAACTTTACGGAGAACATTGAATGGAGAAGAATATTTGCTATCTCCCAATGACCCGCGTTATGCCTTCCCCATACCAGACGATGAAATAGCACGTAGTGGAATCAAACAAAACCCTCGTTAACCAATGTACAATTTATGAAAAAGACATTTTTTATAGTATACCTTTTGGGGTATATAGTTACAGTCTCTTGCCAAAACCCGAATACCGTCATCTCCGGAAAGGTAAGTGGTGATGTGTTGAAAGCGAACAGTAATATCAAGTTTTTTGTCCGTTATGATGACCATAATTTACTTGGAAGAACATTTGTCCCCGATACCGTCATAACATGTCCAATCGAGACGAATGGAACATTCAACTTTAAATTTACCTCTCCCTCAAAATTATTCTGTGTTGCTATGGAAGTTTATTCCGGTGAAGAAGTCATAAACATGAGAGAATTTGCATCATATCAACCATATTTATTCAAACAAGCCGATAGTGTTTTCTTGAATATAAGGATTTTGAATTCGGGTGCTTCCAGGATAATAAATAACAAAGCATCCTTCACAGGCAGGGGTAGTGACAAACTTAATTGTCAATATTTATTGTATCATTTTGTTGAACCAACGGAGGTGAGAGGCCCTTATTACTTCACTGGTCCTTTTGATATTACTCAACCATATGATTCCAAAGAGAAAGTCGCTCTGTTACACCAAAAATATCGAGAGACTATTGTTGAGCAATACAGCAGAGAGATTGATGATGCTATTATTTCAAAAATTGCACAGGATATTCGTGCAGAATCAAAATATTTATTTGTCTCTAATTTGCTCCATTCGTATATTATGGGCCCAGCAAAAGGACATAAAGCAATTATCGACTACTATAAAAATGAAGAGAAAAATAGTGTGTTACTTTCAGAAGATGATCATCTTATTTCTGCAAGGGCTTATCCCGACTTCATTTTAGCAAAAGAAAAACTACATTATAGGATAAAGCATCAACTTAATTGGAGGAGCACCAACAAGCTCGACACTGCACACTATTTTGACTGGATGTATAACAACCTTATCTCCAAATACTCGGGCTTATTGAGAGATCGATTAATCACAACATGGTTCTTAACTACGTCGGATCGTTATTTTAGTTATCAGGATTCGGTTTTAGGAGAAACCATCCGGTTAATGAGTTATGATCAAAGTAAAGAAGTCCTTAAAAAACATATTAAGAAGTCGTCTGGTAGTCAGACATACCCGTTTGTGTTTATTGATACCGGAGGAAAAGAACATAGGTTGGAAGATTATAAGGACAAAATCTTAGTATTGGATTTTTGGTTCACGGGGTGCAAGGGCTGCACTGAAATACCAGCCGTTATGAAAATAATTATGGAACAATTCAAAAACCGGGATGATATTGCCTTTTTAAGTGTAAGCACAGATGCATCGGCAAAGACATGGAAAAATCAAGGATTAAAAAGCGGTCTTTATTCGCATCCTGAACAAATACATTTAAAAACCATTGGCAGCAGCAGAACCGACCCATTTATTCTGAACTATGAAGTTAATTCTTATCCCCGGATAATGTTAATTGGAAAACATGGCCGTATTTTATCCATAAGTCCCAGGGACCCACGATTGGATAATGGAAAAGACATCATAAACTTAATACAGAAGGAAATAAACCACCCATAACTTTATTTTTTCTGAATCAAAAATCCGGGACAATGAAAGATTGCCCCGGATTTTTTTGTCATTAAACCTGTTAACTTCCTACGTATACGTTTGTATTTGTAGACTCAACAGCATCAGCGGGTTTGTCATCGTAATCAAAACCCTCATCAATTTCCTGTTCTGAAGAAATAGTACATGGAAGATTGTCCGATTGCAAACAATTATTAGGATCTGGTGCACCTTCAAGGAGACGGTAAGTTCCGTCACCGTTATTTCCATACCAAAATGTCTGCATTTCCTCCTTCACAGGCTCTTTTTCGTTTGCATTACCAAACGCAAACGCTCCGATTACGCCAACGGCTATAACCATAGCCGCAATGGCAAATTTCAATTTTTTCATAGTTGAAAATTTTAAGTTATTGATTTTGTTTAAATTATGATGTCATTGGGCAGATACCCATATGTTCGGCGGTCCTTAATCCCGAAAGGGCTGCCGGGTCGGTGGGATTATAGGTGTAAAATTATGCCGGGGTTTTTACACCTGAAAGGGAAAAACGGTAAAAATTCTGCACACTTGGTCAAAACCTTTCCGTTTTTTCCTGAAAAGTGTTAAAGTTTACTTCTGCTGTCTTTTCAGAAACCGGTTGAGAGCATAACGAAAGGAACTTTCGTCACTGTACCCCACGGATAGGTAGACATCCTTTGCGCTCAAATTGTTACGTTCTATTTGCCTTATGGCATCGGTAATCCTGAGCCTGCTGTAGTATTCGTGCGGGGTCATACCGTACTCCCGCTTAAAGTGGTTGCGAAGTGTACGTGCCGTTACATGGAACCGTGCAGCAAGATTGCCTGCACTTAGCCTGCTGTCCCGGTAATGGTCGTCCAGGTACATTTTAACCCGGTAGGCCAGTTTGTGGTATTGTGGCCCGAATACGGAATTATAGTGCCCCAATATATACGAGAGATACTTACGGAGATTCCCGTCCAAAGCCCCCATATTGTTCTTGGAGTAGCTATATACCTTATAAAGCCAGCGTTGTACCTTGCGGTCTATACGGCAGGGGTGCATCATGTGATAGGGCCTGGAACTATGCCTGAATTTTTCGAGTATGAATTGGAGACCGGGAAAGTCCGTGCTGATGCTTTCCAGCCATTCCGGGGCCATATTTACAAACAGAATAGTGTGATGCCCCTTGCCGGTATGCGCTATATACTGTCCGCTGCCATAATACAACATAGCAAATGTATTGGTCTGTACCTGGGTAACAGGGCACCTGTTCCCGGAGGTAATGGACAGGGTACCGCCAAGCATAAAATAGAGGAACAACTCTCGCCTGGGAATTTTAAACCGGACAGCCCTAGGCTTATTGGCCTTGATCTCAAACATATCGATATAAAATGGGGAACAGTACATTTGCTGGCTTATGATCTCCATATCTCGCAAATGGTAATAATGGCACCGCTCGGCAAAAGAGACCGGGAAGCGGCACCATTCGGGCAGTTTTTCGATGGGGCCGGCGTATATTAACTCTTGTGGTTTAAAGACCAGGTTGTATGGTGTTGTCATGGCATAGGGGTTTATGCGTTGTTTGGTAGAGGGGAAACCGATCGTTTTGAGATTAACGGGCCACCAACAGGAAGGCCGGATATCCGACTTTGATTTTTAACACTATAAAATTAAAACATCTTCGTGGCCAGAAAGGGATTATTTGAGGTGCGAAAAGGAGTATTTAAGGGAATGTGTCTCGGAAAAATCTTGTTAATTGGTGTTAGTGAGTTAATGAGTCAATGAGTCAATAAGTCAATAAGGCAATGAGTTCATGAGTGCTGCCTGAATAACTCAATAACCGAGTAACCCAATAACCAAAACCCAATTTCCCGGTACATACAAAAACTACCGTTAATCCTCCTTACCCTCAAAGCATTTCCTGAACTTATGTGGAGTCTTCCCGTAGACTTTCTTAAACGCTTTATAGAAATGGGAAGAGCTGGCATAGCCTATACTTCCGGCAATATCTTTTAAAGGAATATCCGTATTCAGGACAAGCAACTTTGCCCTTTTCATACGTTCGTCTCTCTGGAAGCGGAAAACCGTAGTGCCGAGAATCCTCCTGAAACCGTGTTTTAATTTAAACTCATTAGTGCCGCAGCTATGGGCCAGTTCCTTTATGGATAGCAAGGGTTCATCCACATAGTGCAGGATATAGGTGCGGACTTTGGCTATAACCTGCCGGTCGGCATAGGTAAGGTGAATGTTATTCCGGGGCTCCTTCTTTTTTACAGGCGAAGTGTTACAGGAATGCCGGCTTTTCTTTTCCCGGTCATACCCTGTACCGAGGAACATGACCGAGAGGGTCTGCCATGATCCCGGTTCGGCACCACAAAGGGTAGTTACCCTGCAGGATACAGGCAGGAACAACCCGCTGCCGGTCTTTACATGCAAAACAATGGTAAAGTCGGTTCCCTTTTGTAACTGGCTGACCATACCGTTCCAGCTATCCAGGGAATCTTTGGCCAGTAAAGAAGGAAACGACAGGCCTGCCATCGTACCGGCATCCAGCCCCAGGGCTTTGATCACTTCCGGGTGGAATTCGCGGATACGCAGGTGCCTGTCCAGGACAAAAGCGATACGTCCGGAAAGATAATCCTTATAGAGCCGTTGGGCGTGTTCCCTCGGTACAAAGGCGGCCTCCAGTTCTTCGGTGGTCATGTTTAGCAATACGGTAATGTATTCCCAGAGGTCGTCTTTATAAGAGCGTTCCATACGGCATTGAAGATTCCCCGTAGCCAGGGCCAGGAACATGGCTTGCAGATGTTCGATCTGTTCTTTGAAGTTTTCCGGGTATATACCGCTTATACGGTGCTGCTTCCGGATAGCCTCCGGGTCGTTATCTCCCCGGGCCGTGGTTTTCACATAGTGTAAGGTATCTTTTTTACGGGGAAATATCCCGGTAGGTATGGCCGGGGCATTGGCTTTAACATAAAAATAAGCCATAAGCCTGCCCAGGGGGGAAGTGGCATAAACACCCAGCACACTGATATACAGGGCCCCTTCATGGGCAAAATAGTCCCTGGCCTCGCGGGTAAGGTCTTTCACACCCCGGAAATCCACAAAAACAGGATACGGTTTTTTGCCCTGCAGGGAAACCCGGTCTGCGGTTAAACGTATGGCAGCACGGAGATCCAGGACAGTACCCGGTTTATAAGTCACAAACAAGATACCCTGGTCTATCCATAAACGCGCGTATTTGTTTTCCAGGAACTCAGGCATTTTGCGGTTTTTCAACAACAAGCTGCCAAAGTACCAAAACCCTGCAATAAAAAGATACGGTTTTCCGTAGCCTTCTTTTAACGGTCTTCTCCCTCTGTATATTTTCGGGGAAAATATGGCGTAATCGGGGAGTAAAAAGGCGCAGGAGGGATTATTTTAAGGCGGAAAATGGGCTTTTGCTGTTTTTTTGAACAGTTTTTTATAGTTTACGCTCCATTACACGATCATAATGCACCATAAAGGGCTGAAAGATAGCCTGAACCTACCCCGGTGAAAGCATGCTGTCATGGCATCACAGTAATGCCAAATTTGAATAACGCCAACACATCACCTATGGACACTATCGATATACCGGGGCAGACCTTGCGCGAGCTTCGCGAGATCAGGAAGCTGCTCCAGGAGCACTTCGGGCAAGGTGTGCCGATACTTCGACAGGCTCAGCAACAGGCAGGCGCTGATCTGTCCGACCTGGTAGAAGTCACCTGGATATTGCGGGAACTGGGCATCGGCCGGACTACCTTCTACAAACACGTAAAGCACAAGCTCCTGTTCCCCAAATTCCGTATCGGCAACCGCGACTACTTCGACCGCAAGGCCGTACAGAACCTGCAAAACAAATAAGACAAAGCCACCTGCCCTACCGGGAACCCGTCCGGGGGGAAACCATTCCGGCAATAGACCGCCTGATTGGGAGGAACAGCCTGTAACAATAGCCGCTCCGCATTGCGCGGGGCGGTTTTTTTTTGGTTTTGGAAAAATTCACAAACCAAAAGGGATGCGCCTTCACGAGGAGCCGACGGTAGGAGGGGACGTGGTGATCTCCCTTCAGGTATGCGCCTGCCATTGCGGGCATGGTGCCAGCCTTCATGAGATTGCAGCACTTCGTTCGCAAAGACGCGTACTTGTTAAGGTTTTGGGAGTTGATGAGTTCCGTCCAAAACTAAAAATTTCACAGTTTTTCGCGAACAGTAGTGTCCGTAGTTGTTCGTACCTGTTCGTAGTCGTCCGCGAATTTTGATATCCGCAATGCCCCTTTTATGTTTGTGTTAATCAAAAAAATAACCATAAAACATATAAGATGATGAACACACAAAGCAACACCCAAAAACCCCCGCATCCGGAACCGTTCCGGCTGCGGAAAGTAACGTGGGAAGACGACTATGTCGA
The DNA here is from genome assembly GCF_052983395.1 of Sinomicrobium halophytocola. Lineage (NCBI taxonomy): Bacteria > Pseudomonadati > Bacteroidota > Flavobacteriia > Flavobacteriales > Flavobacteriaceae > Sinomicrobium > Sinomicrobium halophytocola. The sequence goes on along the minus strand of NZ_JBRKIT010000045.1, from coordinate 365 downwards.
TTTCCTGCACGACCAGGCCCAGGGGCCGCGATACCGGCACCTGCGAAGATGGGGGAGACAAGCCGTCCTGGTACTCCTCCTGCTATCGGCCTTCCTGTATGCCGGTCCGCTGCTGCGGCTGGCGGACAGCACCGCGGCCACGGTAGATGCCGGCACCCTGAGCCTGCTGCTGCTGGTACTGCTGGGCGTAGCCGCCTGCCACCTGCTGGCCTGCACATTGACCGCACAACTGTATCGCAGCTTCAGGCGGCTGCTGGACAGCGCTTTTACCACACATTCCTTAAAACTGAACCCATGGCAACACGTATGTATTTACCTGGCTGGCTATATCTCCTTATTCTGGGGTATGGCCCTCTGGCTCTCGC
>NZ_JBRKIT010000044.1:0-33343 GCF_052983395.1 Sinomicrobium halophytocola | reverse complement strand
ATAACATTCACCAATAAATAAATAGGCATATGAAATTCCAATGACGTTTTTTAAATCAATTGTTGTGCTTAACTCAAAAATTTTGATTGCGTCTTCGAATCTATCTCTTCGCATTAAATATCTTCCGGTATAAATCAAATCTGAAACTTCGTCTGAAAAATCATATTTTTCTTTTTGATTTGACTTAATGTGCTGATAAAATGAAATTCCGTCCTGAAAATTATCTAATAATTTTCCTCTAATATCAAGGTAAATTGATTTTTTAGGAACTTCAAAAGTTTGGTTGTTTAAAATGTTTATTATTGCTTCTGAAAGTGCACCCAGTTTAAAATTTTGACTATTTGTCATCATCACAATAGTTCTGTTATTCGTTGACTCGTGGTAAATAAAGGATTCATAATTATTACCTGAACCTTGATGAGAATGTTTTATAATTTTATTGTTTTCAAAAATTACATTACCTAAACTTGATTGGGAATTCTTGTCGAAACTTTTAGCGAGGAATTTTAGTGAACTGTTTTTTATAATTTTTTTGCTGTGCAAACCACTAACCCAGTTATACAAATCGCCAATTGAAAAATACATTTCTCCGCCACCGTGAATAAAAGTTGTTTCCTTGTAATCGTTGTCGAATGACCCGGCCATATTTGCAGATAGCACGGAATCCTTTGGGATTTCACCACCTTTTATTTTTAGCTTTTTAAATAACTTATTTTTTAAAAAATCTTCGTAAGAAAGGTTAGTGATTTTTTTAATAATTTCTTGTTGAAGAAAAACATTTGCATTACTATAAATGTAACCAGACCCGGGTTCAAACTCTAATTTTTCCACATTATTCAATTCAGCGAGGTACTCAGAATCTGTGTTTTTGAATATTCTTGGTAAACCGCTTGTGTATTGAAGTAAATGTTTGATTTGGATTTTTTCAGCCCAATTTGGCAAATACGTTAAATAGTCTGAAACTTTATCTTCTGATTTTAATTCTCCGTTTTCTACTAAAAGTAAAATTCCTGTGCTATTAAATTCTTTAGTTATTGAGCCAATTGGCATCGTGGATTCTCGATTTAATTTTTTACTTTTTGTATAATCTGTATATCCAAGTTCATTATGATAAATAATTTTTCCATTTTCAGAAACAATTATATTTCCATTAAAAATTCCAATTTCGTTTGCTGATTTCATTAACGAATCTAAATTCTGTATTTCCTTAGATTGTCCGTGCAAAAGAGGCGAAAATAATAATGGTAGAAGTAGAATTAACCGCGTCATAGTTCCAAATAAATTTTAGGTCATATATCATTATAGACGAGCATTAACCGAAATTGTTACTCAAGTTTTTTTCAAAATTACCGACAACTGTAGCCTTCCCCAAACTATGACTTACAACATACCTACTTGGGAAGGTTATACAATATATTTCAATCGATGCTCAAACCTTTATACATCTACATAGCTATATATTACTCTTCGACTTGGAAAATAGAAAGTACAAATACGCTATATTAGTGTAAGTTACTGTATATAAGTGTATAAACGAATAAAACATGTGGAACCACCTGCTTACAAGTCCAAATGATATAAAATATTGTTTAGGCATTTTTATAAGTAAAATTCAGAGGTTTACGCATTCTCAAGCAACATATCTACTTCAGATGGCGTTCATGAATATATACATACTGAGAAATAGGGGCTTCTTATTCACGGCATTATAAACCGACTTCATTTTATTTGAGAGAAATAATTGGCTTTTTCTTATATTTAAAATCAAATCAACTTAATACCTACTGATGAAAATACATATAATTACTACTGGAGGTACCATTGGAGGGATAGATTATGATCCCATGGGAAAGGAGAATATCAATAACCCAGAAAAGAATATAAAATCATTTCTTGAAATAGCTAATGTAGACTTCGAATATCATATAGATGATGCCTTTAATAAAGATAGCCGTTTTGTTAATGATAAGGACAGAGAGCTCTTAAAAAATATGGTTAAATCTTCAAAGGAAGATCAAATCTTAATTACTCACGGAACATATACAATGGAGCAAACTGCCAGGTATTTGGGTCTCCTTAACCTAAATAAAACCATTGTATTGACGGGGGCCTTCGTACTGGGTTTTCTGAAGAATACGGATGCTCCCTTTAACCTGGGCTATGCCATTGCAGCGTTACAGTTCCTGGGTAAGGGGGTTTATGTAGCTATGCATGGAAAGGTATTTGGTTGGGATGATATTTATAAAAACCTGGAAGAAAATCGGTTTATGCCACTTAAACATTGAGCGAACTAAATGTTTAACACCTCAATACACTGGACCACATTTTTCTATCTCCTGCTGGATACTTTTATCTTTTTCTTTTCGATTTTCCAGTTTTTAAGATTAAAAAATTCAACCCCGCTCAACGAAGTGTTGCATGCTCTGCGAATGTCTTCGACTTCGCAGTCCACTGCACATCCATGACAGGCCAATACGTTGCGCTCCTCTCTGAGGGGCTTCCAAAATGATGTTGAACCACATTTTTGTAACTTGTTAAAGCCTTTTGATTGACCAGGTCATTGCGGAAATAAATGAAGTAAGACTTGTGAGAAACTGGGATACACCTCAGAGAGGCGTTTTTCGTTTTTTTCTTTTTATTGAGGGTTTGGGTTAGCCCAGGACTAACGTGGTAAAAAAACGATAATGGCAACGTTTAATGGTTGCAGGTTGCAGGTTGCAGGTTGCAGGTTACATGCAGGTTACAGGTTGCAGGTTTGGGCATGCCTGGATAAGGTTGCGCTTTCACGGTATTTTAAACCCGATAGATATATATCCGGACGCCTCAAATTGTAACACTGTTACCGCTCTTCTCCTCTATAATGTGTTTGCCTTGCAGTTTAGCCAACGGGCTTAAAAAAGCATGTAACTATTTTTGTACATTTGCCGAAAAATTGCGTTATGTTGCATTTTCACCCCCTGCGTGTTAGCAAAATAGAAAGAAACACACTTCAATCGGTAACGATAACTTTTGATGTTCCCGAAAACCTGCGTGAGACCTTCGTACACGAGGCGGGACAACATATCACCATAAAAAGGGAATTCGACGGAAAAGAAATTCGCAGGTCCTATTCCATCTGTACTTCTCCCGGAGAAGGGACACTTTCCGTAGGGATCAAAGAAATCCCTGACGGTATTTTTTCCCGATATGCCAATCGTTCCCTGCGTGAAGGGGATATCCTCGACGTACACCCCCCGGAAGGACATTTTACTTTTACCCCGGACGCCTCCAAATCCAGGGCTGTGGCCGCCTTTGCCGCAGGAAGTGGTATTACCCCGGTGATCAGCATATTAAAAACACTCCTGGAAGAAGAGCCGCAAAGTAAATTTGTCCTGGTATACGGTAACCGGAGCACTGCAGATACCATGTTCCTGAAGGACATTACCGGACTTATTGCCGGTTACCCGGAAAGACTTAGCGTATATTTCACCTATTCCCGGGCTGAGGAAGAAGACGCCCTTTTCGGGCGGATCGAACACGCCACGGTGAATTACGTATTAAAAAACAAGCAAAAAGACACGGTTTTCGATACTTTCTACCTCTGCGGACCGGAGGAGATGGTAAATACGGTATCCGCAACCCTGAAAGAAAACGGTATCGCCGAAAACAACATAAACTTCGAACTTTTTGCACCTTCAAAAGAGGAAAAAAAGCTGGATGAAAACCTTGAAGGACAAACCAAGGTAAAAGTTATCGTGGATGACGAGGAATTCGAATTTACCATGCCCCAGTCGGAAAAGGTGCTGGACGCTGCGCTTCGAAATGACATAGACGCCCCTTATTCGTGCCAGGGCGGGGTATGCAGCAGTTGCCTGGCCCGTGTAACGGAAGGAGAAGTAAAAATGGTAAAAAACCTGATCCTGACCGACGCGGAAATCGCGGAAGGCCTGGTGCTGACCTGCCAGTCGCACCCCGTGACTCCTACGCTGTCTATAGACTATGATGATGTGTAGATATCAGATCTGAGATTTGAGATCTTAGAATGAAACGCGGGGGGTTAATCATGCGAATTAAGGGCCGGATTTCTATTTTTCTTTAGTATCAAAGCGTTTAGGATATGAGAAAATCCAGTCCCGCAGGATTTTTCTCGTCCCGATACATATCGGAACGAGGAAAATTGGGTTCCCTTTAGGGGTAGGGTAAAACTGATTTTCCGGCAAATCGTGCTAAAATCAACGCGTTAAGATGGATCAACTGTATTTTTCAGAATGTAAGCATTGCTATACAGCTGATTTCCGATATCCTTTTTTAACGCTGAATCCGCATGAATACGTTAAGCGGAAATTGAGGTATTCGGAAGCGGGGATCCTTAATCTAAAACCGCATCTCTCTATATGCCCTCCACTATTTTTTCCACAACCTCATCCGGAGCGATGGTACGCATGACATCTTCGTATCCTTCGGGGAATTTTTTGCCATATACGGAAGTGGGGATAAGGGGGTATTTTTCCCTGTCCGACAGCAGGGCATTGTGCATATCCTGCCCGAACGGGTAAAACCCGGCATAGGGGTGCGTCACTCCCCACAGCGTGATCGTCTTTACGCCGTACATAGCCGCGAGATGAGCATTGCCGCTGTCCATCGCCACCATGACATCCAGGTTGGAAATCAGGCTAAGTTCTTGTTCGAAAGACAGTTTTCCGGCAACATTCACTACATGAGCATAACGGGACTGCAAAAGATCCAGGGCCTGTTTTTCCTCTTTTCCTCCGCCAAAAAGCAAAAGGGTATATTGTCCTCCTTCATTCAGTTTACGAATGACTTCGTCCATCAGGTCCGGCGGATACATTTTTCCTTTAAATGCGGCAAAAGGAGCTATCCCTATCATTTTACGTTCTGAAAAACCTTCGATTTGCAGAAGTTGCCGCATTTCACCGGTGAGTTCCCGTTTTGCGGAAAATACGGGGCGGGACATATCTATACCATACCCCAGTTTTTCAAAAACATCCGCATAGCGTTGATGGGTGGTTTTCAGCGGGACAAATACTTTGTTTTTCTCCCGGGTCAATGCTTTCTTCGCCCTGCGCCCTTTATCTATATGTACCACCCGGAATCCGCCTGCCAGGAAAAACAGCTTCAGGATATTGCTCCTCAATACATTGTGCAGATCGGCCACGGTATCTAGTCCGAGTTCCTTCAGTTCCCGGTACAGCCTGTAAAGTCCGGGGATTCCCTTATGTTTACCCCTGATATCCGCTTCGTAAAAGGAAACTCCCGGAATACCGTCGAACACCGGCCGGAAAAACGCCCTGGAAAGGACGGTAATCCGCAAATAAGGATGTTGTTTCAATAAGGTCTGTAATACGGGGACGGTCATGGCCACGTCTCCCATAGCAGAAAGACGGATGACCAGAATGCGGGGCCCTTCGCGGTTTCCCATGACCTCAACCGAAGGAGCAGGATCATTTCCGGATACCGCCGGGGGTGTATTTGTAGCTGTTTTTTCTATGAGAAATGCTTTTTAGTTGTCACCGGGGCGCAAAGCCCCTTATTTTTTATTCTGATATAATACGGGGTTCAGCTCTTCATCGTTGTACATCTTCATCTGCTTGTATACTTTCATATACTTGTCACCCGCCTCTATGGCTTCAAGAAGCTGATCTATAGCTATAGAAAGATCTTTTTTCTGTTCCAGGAGTACAGCCAGTTTTTCCCTGCATCTGGCTTTGTGCTCTACCGTAGCCCCGTTGCGACCGGCCTCTTCCTCCATATGATATATTTTCAGGGCCAGAATGGAAAGACGGTCTATGGCCCAGGCGGGGCTTTCGGAATTGATCGTGGCTTCCGGTTTGGGCTGCACATCTTTGTATTTATCCAGAAAGTAACTGTCTATAAACTCTACCGTATCCGTACGGTCCTGGTTAGAAGCATCGATTTTCCGTTTCAGGTCCAGGGCATCGACCGGGTCGATATCCGGGTCGCGGATTATATCTTCGTAATGCCACTGCACCGTATCGATCCAGTTTTTCCGGTACAGCAAATGCTCTATCTGATCCTTGGGGTAGGGGTTTTCAAAAGCCTGGTACACATCGTCTACCACATGATATTTTTTTATACTTTTTTCAAAAACGCTGTATGCCAAATCACTAAACATTATTTTCTTTTTTATCAGGTTTCTATTTTTTTCTGTCACCGTCTGCCCCCGGTCATAGGCCTGGGAATGCGCAGGTCATCTTTCAATACGGACTCAGGGCTTAAGATACTACCAGAACGTCATACGAGCCCGTATTGTTACATAAAATTCCTCTTTTTAGAACATTACAAAAATTGTTCAACCGTTTAGCCGGAAAATCCGTGTTGCTCCTCCCGATAAATATCGGGACGGTCGAAATGGCCGGGCCTCATCACCTTGTCTCCTTTCTATCAACATCACAAAGATAACACAGCCGGGACTAATAGGCTTTTTCCTCTCCCTGAACAGCATTCAGTATGGTCTGGCCAATGATCTTTATATCTAACGCGAGCGACCAGTTTTCAATATAAAATATATCAAATTTTACCCGGTTGATAATATCGGCTTCGGTTTCTATTTCTCCACGGTATCCCCTCGTTTGAGCAAGCCCTGTAATTCCCGGTTTTACAAAATGGCGCACCATATATTTGTCTATCTGCTGCCCGTACAGGTTGGTGTGTTTTACCATATGCGGCCTGGGCCCCACAACCGACATCTGCCCGAGGAAAACATTGTAAAACTGGGGCAATTCGTCGATACTGGTCTTCCGGATAAATTTTCCCGTGCGGGTAATCCGCATATCGCCCTTGGTAGCCTGTTTATTATCCGCATCGGCTGTCATAGCCATAGAGCGGAACTTATAACAGTAAAATTCCCTCGAATTGATCCCGTGGCGCCTTTGCCGGAAAAACACCGGTCCGTTGGATTCCAGTTTTATGATCAATGCCAGCAGGGGTGTAAGCCACGACAGTAACAACAGGATAACCACCAGCGAAAATACCAGGTCAAAAAGCCTTTTTACAAAAGCATTCAAAGCATCGTCAAGAGGAATATCCCGCAACGACAGAATAGGAATATAATCGTAATATTCGAATTTCAGCTTTTTTGCAAAAATGTTCTTGTTATCCGGGATAAACTTCAGCAGCTTCATATTGTTATCGGCAAAGTCTATCAACTCGGAGAGTTCCTGGTCTTTTACTTCCGCAACAGAACAGTAGATCTCATCGATATCATTTTCTACAATATAGTGAAAACAATTCAGGAGATCCTGCTTTTGCGGGAGCGAAAACTGTTTTTTAAATTCGTATCCGAACTCCAGCCTGGAATTAAAAACATCGATAAGCTGCTGGGCCCTCTTATTATGGCCTATTACCACTACCCTACGGATGTTTCCTTTAAAAAATGCCCGGTAGCGCCATAGTAATGCATAATTGATTATCTTCAATGTGGAAATAAACACAAAGGTCAAAGCAAAATATTCCGCCAGGGCAAGCCGGCTCATATACGGTTGTTTGAAAAAACCTATAAAGGCATACAAAACCAGGAAGAAAAAAACAAATTGCTGAAATATAAGGGAAAGTACCCTATTAAACTTGGCATACCGCTGTACTTCGTAAAACTCTGTTTTAAGCGATATAATAACCCATGCCAGCGACAAATAGGCCAGGAAAAGGTAGGGCTGCATAAAATTGATGGGCAACAGCAGGGCCAGTACATTAAGAATACACATATCCATAACATAGTTTATGGGTTTGATGTACCTGGAATATCGTCCCGCTTTATATTTCATTTCTTTTGTGTTATAGACAAAAAATATCTTTCTGTTTAGTACGTCCCTGAATTAAAAGGTACGCTCACAGCACAACCATACCCGTAAATCACATTGTTCATGTCATAGATACCGTGATCCCCCATAGGTTGCAAAAACACGTTTAGCGTTTGATATGTGAGGAAAAATCCTTGTGTTCTTTTTTGTCGAGTTCTTCGGGGGGAAGATTTTTAAAATACGCATAGGTTTTCCGCATCCCTTCGGCCCGGCCCACCTGTGGCTCCCAGCCGAGTACCTCCTTTGCCCTGGTGATGTCGGGCTGCCGTTGCATGGGGTCGTCCTGGGGCAATGGCCGGTAAACGATCTTCTGATCGGTACCGGTGAGTTTAATCACTTCTTCCGCAAATTCTCCGATACTTATCTCGTCCGGGTTGCCGATATTTACGGGGTCCGTATAATCACTCAGCAACAGGCGGTATATACCTTCCACCTGGTCATCTATATAACAGAACGAACGGGTCTGTGATCCGTCGCCGAAAACGGTGAGGTCTTCTCCCCGGAGTGCCTGTCCTATAAATGCCGGGATCACCCTGCCGTCATTGAGCCGCATCCGCGGGCCGTAAGTATTGAATATCCGTGCTATACGGGTTTCCATACCGTGAAAACGATGATAGGCCATGGTCATGGATTCCTGGAACCTTTTGGCTTCGTCATACACCCCCCTCGGGCTTATGGTATTTACATTTCCGTAGTATTCTTCGGATTGCGGGTGCACCAGGGGATCCCCGTATACCTCGGAGGTGGAAGCAATCAATATCCTGGCCTTTTTGTCTTTGGCCAGCCCCAGCAGGTTGTGTATGCCGAGCGAACTCACTTTCAGGGTCTGAATGGGTATCTTCAGATAATCTATAGGACTTGCCGGGGATGCGAAATGCAAAATATAATCGAGCTCCCCTGAAATATGGACAAACTTGGTCACATCGTGATGATGAAATTCAAAATTTTCCAGGGGAAGCAGGTGCTCTATATTACGCATATCACCGGTAATGAGGTTATCCATCCCTGTGACATGAAATCCTTCGTTCACAAAACGATCGCAGAGATGCGATCCGATGAACCCGGCCGCCCCGGTAATGAGTATTCTATCCATGGTCTTTTTTATTCTCCGGAAAGCCCGTTCCCTATACTTATTCAGGGTCCGGCACCGGTTTTCCGAGGGCCTAAAGATAGTATATTTTAAGGATCTTATAAATGGTTTGCAGCAAACCTCCCCCATACTGCCACAGTAAAATTACCGGCATCCGGCCTTCTCCCGTTACGCAAAGCATGTCTCAGGGCAGGATCGGTTCCCGGTGCCGAACTTCGGGTTACCGGGCAGCACATACGGGTATCCTACCTGCCCCAGCCCGGTAAACAGATCATCTTTTAAAAACTTATTCCATTATCCGGGACCCGTAGTGAGCATTTGCAACTTATAAAGCAACTACACGGAAATCTTTGGCCCGAACACCGGGAACATGGGAATGTACAGCAGGCAGATTTATTTTGCAGTACTCTTTTGCCGTATCAATTCCAGCACAAACGCCATCTGGGTATCTTTATGCTCCAGGTAATCTTCAAAAGATTGCGATACGTTATAATCGGGGATAATGCCCCGGTTGTACACCTGGTTGGCCTTTTGCGGCACATCCTGCTCCAGGTTGACAATAGAGAAAAAGGTTTCCAGTCCGGATTTTGGCAGGATATATCCCAGGGAGGTATGCCCGTTGTGGCCGTAATACCCGCCCATAGCTTCTTCACCTACGGTAACGGTATTGGTATTTCCCGCTACCATCGCGGCAAACAGGCTGCCGGCAGAGGCTACCCTGGGGCTGATCAACAGGTAAATATTCCCCGTAAAGGCATTTTTAGCCGGGGTACGAACCCGGTGGTCTTCATTGGTATCGTCTTCATAAAAACGGCCTTCCTTTTCTACCGGGAATTCCTCCCGGAGCATGCGGTTATACTTCCCTACTCCCAACGGGCGTAAAAAAAACGGGATCTTACTGTACGCATACCGCAGGTAAGGTACTTTTTGAAAACTTACCCAGGCCTGCCTGTTTTCCTGAAAGTTCCTGCCGGTAAGGTACGAATATGTCACCAGGTCGTTCGGGTCCGTTCCTCCCCCGTTATAGCGGACATCTACAATGAGATTTTTAATTTTCCGTTGCTTTACGGAAGTAAAAACACTGTCCAGGAAATGCGCGTAGCGTTTATGGGATTCGGAGTTCTTTCCCCCCAGGGAAAAAGAATTGACGGTCAGTAAGGCCGTAACGCTATCTATCCCGGTAAAAGCATATATTTCGTCCTCTTCCCAATCCCTGTAACTGGCTTCATCGTCCGGGAGGGAATACCTCTTTTTTACATTTTTGTAATAGTCCCGGTAACCGGCACTTTTTAAAGTTCTGCACTGTTCCTCTTCCGAATCATGAGGTATAAAGCATACGGTAAACATCTTTTCCAGGCCGTAATGCAGACGGTAATATTTACCGAAACTATAATGTATCCCTATGGTTTTCCCAGTGATATTCACACCATCAGTAGTATAGTATTTATTCAGGTTGGCTATAATGTCTTCCACAGGTCTGCCGTTAACCGACAGGATCTCCGCTCCCAGGGGAATTTCCGTACCTTCTATATTCAACACCCATTTCCCTTCTACTTGTTTCACCGGGTACGGAAAGTAGCCCGAAGTTTCCCCCGCCATCGATTTGCGATACTTTCGCGGTAAAGAAGTATCGTTGTGCAGGCTGCCTTCAAAATCCGTCAGTTGTACGATAATATTATAGAAATCCCGGTAGCTTCCGGATCTTTCCACCTGTGCTTCGGCCCAGGTATATATACTGTCTGTCTCTCTTTCTGTACGGTATTTATACACACCGGAGTTGGCTTTGAAACGTATATTCTTAAAGATTTCCAGGTCTTTTCGCATTTTAGACCGGGGAAAACTATCGTCTACGGATTGTGCATAGCCCGAAAAGCAATATATTAACGATAACAGGTAAAGCGGAAAATGTATTTGTAATGTCTTCATAAGCACAAAAGTACTTTCCTGACCGTAAACGGACTTGTAAAATCTTGGCGATTTTATTCGCCCGGGAGCAGGCTTTTCTGGTAGACGCTGGGTGATACGCCGACAAAGCGTTTGAAAGTCCTGGAAAAATGCGGCAGGTCGGTAAAGCCATAATCATAGGCTATTTGAGTCAGTTCCGTATGTGGAGTAATATCTCCTTTCCCGGCAAAGATCTTTTTCATCAGCACGTAATGCATGGGTGACATACCCGTGGATACGCGGAATTTTTTGGCAAAACCGTATTTGTTGCCGTTGGCTACCCGAGCCAGGGCTTCCAGGCTGAGGTTACCGGTAATATTCCCGTGGATGAATTCCATGACCTCCCGAAGGTCGGCGGGACTTAATTCGGAATAATCCTCTTCTTTTCCCTCTGCGAAAGGACGAAGGGATGCCGTAAAACCGGAAAGTATTGCTTCCCGGTTTTGCATATTTGCAGTTGCCAGGTTGTTCTTCAGGGCCACAAACCGTTTTACAGCCTCGCCATTGCGAATATTCCTTTCCCGGAAAACGACATTTTTACCGCCGGAAAGATACTTCATCCGTTCTCCCGAAATATAGATCGTATCGAAATCCAGTTTTATTCCCGGATCAGCCAACGGGTTGGCATGCACTTCGTACGGATTGGTAACGGTAATACTCCCCGTTTCCCCGTAAAGTCTTTTCCCTTCCATTGCTATGGTTTCCGTACCGTTATGGATCAGGGAAACACAAAAAGTGTCGTGATAGTGCTCCGGGAAAGCAGCAGCCTGGTTACGGATGGATATGTATTCGAGGTCGCTCAAGATTAATTTTTTGATCTTTTTTTATTTTTTCTCTGTACTGCTTCGTATTCTACCTTTCCGATTACAGGGTCCACTAACGCAATAGTTTCTTTATTCCGGAGTACCCCTATTTTAGCTCCACACCTCAAATAATACGTTTTCCCATATTCAATATCAATCGGCACCCTCCCCTTGGCACCGGTCCTCGCCCAAAGTGTATCCAATCCTTTCCGGGTAAGTTTTATTTCTTTGGTAAAATTATTAGTTGCCCAACATATTGCAGAATCACCCAGGAACACATTAAAGGGGCCTACTCCCATATTTGGTCCCATACGGTAAACATAAAGTTTAGCATAATGCTGGTTATTGTCCGTGTTCTCTTGCCCGGAACCTCCGATATCCACCAAGTCCCGGGTATCTTTTAACGCCAGTATCTTAGCTTCAATTCTATGGCAGGAACTAGCAAAACCCGGTATTTTATGCTCCGTAATTTTCACAACATTTCCCCCAACCTTTCTCGCCTCTTCTTTTATCTTTTGTAGCGTTTCTTCCCAGTCGCAATTCGTAGTAAATCCCGTATCTCCTATTTTAATATTTCCCAATTCGACAGCTTCCGAAGGGCTTTCTTCCTCTAGTCCCAATACTATCACGTCAACATCTCTATCCGAAACATTTCTTGCGGAAGTTATATTGGTTTTTATTTTCGGGGAACAAGCCACCGTTAATATTATTATCGTTGCGATCAGCTTTTTTTTTCATGGCATCAGAAATCATTTTTTAAGTATGTAACAAAAATCGTTATACTGAATTTCCGGAAAACTGATTTCCTTCCCCAATATAGGCTTTTTTCCAAAACCATTTTCCAGACGGAGGGAAATCATTATATTAAAAAGCCGAATACACTAATACTTGTTTAACAGCCCCCGACGGAACTTTAAGGGGGCTCTTGTATCCTCCTGTGCTCACCTTTTTTTGTCTGAAAAAAGGTGAGCTTTCTATATCATACTTTTTTACTCTCCTCCAAAAAACTACCAACTTTATCCTGTTTCCCTTATTTTTACCTTTTTCAAGTAGAATAACAATGAAAGCCCCTAAATCTGTTTGTGTTATTTTGGTTTTGATCCTTGGTTTTTACAGCAATGCCCAGGAAAAAATACAGGATACCCTCCTCCATAAAAGCTATGACGATCTCAACACCCTGTTCTATTACTGGTTGCCAAAAGATACCGTTACGGCTAAAACTATTGTCAATACCTATATAGCAAAAGCCAGGGCAGAAAAAGACTCTATACGTATGGCTAAGGGGTATTATTACTATGCTGCCGATTTTGATGCGAAAAAGGGATTACGTTATGCCGATACCATTATTGCCCTCACAAAACATACGGATGACAAATTTCATCCTGCCGTAGGCTATTTATTAAAAGGATATTGGTACTACCATTTGGAGGATTATAAAAAAACTATGGAACATTATCTTATCGGCTATAAATATGCTGTGGAAAGAGATAATATTAAAATGCTGGTGGAGATTCGCCCCACAATTGCAGTTCTTAAAAGTAGAGTGGGAGATTATAAAGGAGCTCTGGCCATTCATAAAGAACATTTAAACGCGTTGGAAAACCGGCCAGAATACCGAGAAATGTACAGTTATAGTCCTAATCGTGGAGATATTTACAAAAAAATGCACCTTTATGCTATTAACAATTTAGCAAATGTTTATTCCCGTATGGGAGAAATAGACTCCGCCGGACTTTACTATAAATATGGAATGCGTAAAAGTTTAGAATATAAAGACTCCTTACATTATTATAAAATGGTTTCCTTTTGTGGTATAATAAAGTTCCATACTAATAATTATCAGGATGCCCTAGACAGCCTGAATAAAGCTATCCCCCGTCTCGAAGAGGGAGAGGGAGGCCTTCTCATACTTTCTTATTATTACAAAGGAAAATCCTATCAAGCCCTCCACAAGGAGGGAAAAGCACTGTCAATGTTTCTAAAAACAGATTCTCTGGCCACTAAAATCAATGCTATAATGCCTGAACTTAGAGTTGTTTATGAAAAACTGGCAACTCATTATGAATTCATCCAGGAAAAGGATAGTCAAATTATCTACATCAACAAAATACTGGACCTGGATAAAACTCTTCTCGAAGAACGAGAAATCGGCGGAGAAATCGCCCGGAAATACGACATGCCCGAACTCCTGAGGCAAAAAGAAACCATTATCCGAAACCTGGAAAACCGTCACAAAAAGAATGCCTGGTATAAATGGAGTCTGTTCTTTATTATCGTTTTGCTGGTTATATCCCTGGCTTATTACTATAAAAAACAACGCACTTATCAGAAACGTTTCCGGGAGCTGGTTAATCAGAATACTCCAAACGAAAAACTACCCCGAGTCCGTAAACAGGAAAAACAAGACAGCGGGGTGCCGGAGGAGATCTTTAAAAATATTCAAGATGGACTGGAAAAATTCGAACGGAAACACCAATTTACAAATCCCGATATATCACTGAAAAGCCTGGCCGACGACCTGAATACCAATTCCACATACCTCTCCAGGGTTATCAATACCACCAAGGATATGAATTTCAGCCAGTACCTGCACCATATCCGTATCAAACATATCGTGGAGCGACTAAAAAAGGAAGAAAAACTAAGACAGTATGCCGTTGAAGCCATCGCACAGGAAGCCGGGTATAAAACCGCGCAATCCTTTACCAAAGCGTTTTACAAGGAAACCGGGATTTATCCGTCGTATTTCCTGAGAAGGTTAAAAACGGAGGTGGTTGATTAGGTTCATGAGTTATTAAGTTATTCAGAGGAAATCCGTATAATTACCTGTTCACTTTACCCTGTTTTACCAATCCAAAGCTATATTAGAAATTCCGCTCCCTTTAGGGACGGGGTAACGGAATTTCGGGCAGGTAGCGTCTGCCTCCTCCGTCCTTGACCCCGGCCCTAAAGGGTGGGACGGAGGGGAGTTCATGAGTTATTAAGTTATTCAGAGGAAATCCAGATAGCTCCCTATTCGCTTTACCCTGTTTTACCAATCCAAAGCTATATTAGAAATTCCGCTCCCTTTAGTCCCGATGTCAAAATGATTTTCTGCTTAAAGGACATTAAAAACGCCGCCTATTTACTCTCCGGCTGAATCTTTAAGTTTTTTTTAAACAAAAAAAAGCAGAAAAGCCTTATTTTTAGGATAAAGAACCCATTTCACCGATTTTTCAACCGGCTAAAAAATACCTCTTATGCTTAAATTCTTAAAAACATTCTTTATACTTCTCAAAAAGTCGTTTGTCCGGTGGAACAGGAACGACCCTTTTCCGAAGGGGGCAACTATAGCGTATTACACCCTTTTCTCACTGCCCTCGCTGTTGATTATTGTTATGACCGTAGCCAGTTCGTTCTTTGAACGGGAAGCCGTACAAGGCAGGATCACGGCGCAGATAGGTGATTTCATAGGGCACGATTCCGCAAAGGCAGTGGAGAGCATGATCGTCAATGTTTCTTCTTCCGATGATTCTGCATTCGCTATCGTCATCAGTATCGGCATGGTACTTTTTGCGGCCACCGGGGTGTTTTTCCAGCTGAAAAAAACCATGAATATCATTTGGAGCGTGGCTGCGAAAAGGACAAACTTCTGGAAAATGATCATAGACCGGCTCATCTCCTTTGGTATGGTACTGGTCATCGGGTTTTTGCTGCTTATTTCTTTGGTTATTTCTGCGCTGCTCAATGTATTAAAAGAACATATCGAACAGATTTCGGCAAGCCTCACCACCACCCTGGTCGCTGTAGTGAATTTCGGCATTTCCTTCCTGATCATCACCACCCTTTTTGCGGCCTTATTCAAACTTCTGCCGGATATCAGGGTGCGGTGGAAGACGACTTTTACCGGTGCGGTACTGACCACGGCCCTGTTTCTGATCGGTGAATTCCTGATCGGTTTTTATTTCGGGCAGAGCGAACCGGCTTCGGTATACGGGGCGGCAGGTTCGGTAGTGATTATCCTCCTGTGGGTAAATTATATCTGCCTTATCCTGTTCTTCGGGGCGGAATTTACCGTACAATATGCCGAATATAAAAACGAACATGTCGTACCCACTAAATTTGCCGAACCGGCCATTTACAGGGAAATTAAAAAATTGAGCTCCCGCCACCTTACCTCCCGGGAAGAAGAAAGGATACTGGAAAGATTGCGTTCCAACCTGGAGATTACGGAGGAGTGAAAGCCAGGGGCTTCGATACACCCCGGCAGAGCCGGGGCACTCAGCCTCCCGGGAGTTGCGGAGTTAGGAGTTTATTAGTTTTGGGGGTGTTTTTCCTTGACCCGGGGGGAAATGGAGTGGGTATTGAGGTATTGGGCTAATGAGTTAATGAGGAAAAATAAAAAGCTTTATGGGAAACCCAAAAAACATCCGTGCATCCGTGGCTAAAAAACCCTACTGCCGTTCTGCGGGTTTGCAACTTCGCAGTCCAAACCTTCAATAAAAAGGTTCAAACGAGTTACAAAAATGTGGTTCAACGTTATGAAACCCCGTTTTGGAAGCCCCTCAGAGAGGAGCGCAACGTGTTGGCCTCTCATTGATGTGCAGTGGGCTGCGAAGTCGGAGACGTTCGCAGAGCGGGTGGGACGGAGGGGAGTTAATGAGTTATTAAGTTATTCAGAGGAAATCCGGATAACTTCCTATTCACTTAACCCCTGTTTTACCAGTCCAAAGCTCTATGAGAAATTCCGCTCCCTTTAGTCCCGATGATCCCCCGCTCAGCGAAGTTTGCAACTTCGCTGCCCAAACCTTCAATAAAGAGAAAAAAACGAAAAACGCCTCTCTGAGGCGTATCCCGATTTCTCACAAGTCTTCTTTCATTTATTGCTACAATGACGTGGTTCAAACAAGTTACAAAAATGTGGTTCAACATTCTGGAACACCATTTTGGAAGCCCCTCAGAAAGGAGCGCAACGCATTTGGCTTGTCATTGATATGCAGTAAGCTGCGAAGTCGGAGACATTCAGAGACCGGAACACTTCGTTGAGCACCGAAGTAATCAATCTATTTGGTTTCTCCTTTATTCTTTGGCCATGAACAATGCCCAACCGTAATTCCGGGCCATTTCATTGTAAATATACAGTATACCAAAGAATACTATCAGTATTCCGCCAATCCAACCTCCAAAATCTCTCATTTTATCAGCAAGGCGGTACATGTCTCCATAATCATCTCCGAATTTCTTTTCTGAAGCCTTCTCCTCAGAAAAATTAACATATTTAAAATAAATATACGCTCCTATTAGTATCAGCGTTCCTTTTCCTATTTCCCACCAATTGATCATCTTATTAAATTTTAATAATTTGGATAGTGATCTATATCTTTTTCTATCAAAGAAAGTTTTATTCCTATATTCTGTTTGAGAATATCTTGTGAATGTTCAATTAATCCAGGTATTTTATTAATTAATTTTCCTCCTAATTTATCGAAAGCAAAAGAGGCCGTGGATGTTACCCCCGCTCAGCGAAGTTTGCAACTTCGCTGCCCAAACCTTCAATAAAGAGAAAAAAACGAAAAACGCCTCTCTGAGGTGTATCCCGATTTCTCACAAGTCTTACTTCATTTATTGCTGCAAATATCTGGTCAATGAAAAGGCTTAAACAAGTTATAAAAATGTGGTTCAACATTCTGGAACACCATTTTGGAAGTCCCTCAGAGAGGGGCGCAACGTATTGACCTATCATGGATGTGCAGTGGACTGCGAAGTCGAAGACATTCGCAGAGCGGGTATCACTATGTATATCAGCTGATCTGTAGCCTTACCTAAAAAGAAGGTTAGTCAAAAAATGGCCTGTCTTTCTGTTGATTATAGATTATACTATCATTTAACTCAATTAAAATATATCTACCTAAGTCCCGATTTGGGTGAAAATTATACCATTTTTCTTTATATAAAACAGATATAACTATTTTTTGGTTATCATCAATTACATATTTTTTTGCATTCTCTGAATTAATTAGAACAATTTTATTTCCTGATTTAACAACTTTGTAGCTTAAAGAAGTAACTCCATCAGATTTATTACTCACTAAAATCGATTTAATAATTTCATTCTTGTTAACCTCAAGTACAATCTCATCAGAATTAAATCCATTGGCGAATATTATATCAAATAAAACCTTACTTTCGCTTTCCTTCTTTTTTACACGAGAATTACAAGAGAATAGTAAAAGAATACACATCTTCAAAACTATAATCTTTTTTTTCATAATTAAACCTGTTAGTTAAAATGACCCATCTGCTTTTCTTGGTCCAATGGGTTTATTTCTATATCGATAGTCTTGTCTTCCTTTATTTAACAATCCCTTATTATAATCTTCTTTCATTTTAAGAATTTGTGCTTTAGTCAATTTTGTTCCTGCATTAGGTCGACGTGATTGATGCATCAAATTGCTATCCATTGTTCCTCTGGAAACATGGGGCAGGTTAGCTGAATGTCCTAACTCATGAGCCCCAGTTCTTTCTAATGTAGCTCCTCCGGAGTTTGTCTTGCCTGTATTAGCATAAATTCCAGTTGTGGCAGGCACATCAGTATCGTTTATAATTCCAGCATTAAAATATATTCCCAATTCACCAAAAGGAGCATAGCCAACTGTAAAACGTGAACGAAATTTTCCAGGACGATCCGCATCTGGTATTTTTCCGCCATCAACTATCGTGAATACATAATCAGTTTCGGTTATCGGATTTTCATCTGAAGCAACAGTAATATCGGTTGATACATTAACTGTGAAACCTTTTTCATTTGCACTAGAAAATGAACTTTTAATAGATTTACTTAGACGAGAGGTAAATGAAGATAGCTGTTTATCTGTAAAGGATTTACTTGACTTATTTAGTATTTTACCTGTCACAGAAATATTTATTCCTACAAGTATTCTATTACCATTTTTATCTAAAATATCATTCCCCTCTTTATCTTTCTTATAAATGGTACTTATGTCTATTCGCCTTCCGTCGGGGTCAACGAAATAGATAGGGTTATTAGAAACATAATTATAGGGTGATAGCGAAATATAAGTGTCCGCTAAAGGATCTATGTTCATCCATCGTCCAATATCCGGAGTATAATTCCGTGCCCCAAAATCATACATCTCTAATCCTAAACTCTCATCCAATTCTTTGCTGCCAAATTTCCAACGCTGCGCTACATCATTTCCAAGAGAGGAAGTTTGACCATTATATCCCTTCTGCTTTAATCCAAAAGGGTAATAGTTGTTCTCCTCAATGATTTCCAGTTGCGGAGCGCTAATAGTCCCTGTATTGGTGTAAGACAACCGCACGTTGTCTAAATGATCCTTATACTGGTAAACATACTTATACGTATTGTTCTCCTTCGTAACATACCCCTCCGGGTGACTGAAAAACTGCAATTGCCCGTTCTCATAGATATACTTCCCAGCATACTCCGTATTTGTCACAGAACTTCCCTGGGTAACCTCCTTCTTTAACTTGACTCCCGAGGCATCGTAAATATAAGCAATTTTATTGCTTCCGAAACTGACCTGGGTAGGAAGGTTTAAATGGTTGTAGGTAATACCCGTGATGCCTTTGTTCCGATCTCGCGTTGTGTTACCATTAGCATCCCTGGCATAGTCATTATCCGTATTACTGCCGTCTTTAAAGCCATAGGTTTTATTGCCCGTTTCAGTCACCTTGACCAAAAAGTTGCCTCCGTTGTGGTAGACATAACTCAGTTTATCCATGAGCCCAAAAGAAGTGGCATTGGCATTAATTGCACCGTTACGGGTCAACTTGGTAATATTCCCATTCTTGTCATAGGCAATATCCTCTACCGTGTAACGATCCGTTTGCCCGCCGCCGTTAAACTTCCCGGAGGTGATCCGGTTCAGGGCATCATAGGTATAGGCATAACGCCGCATGGTATTGTCATTGCTTGTTTTCCAATACGTTTCTGCTATGTTACCATTGTATAAAGGATCAACCACCCCGCTACGGCTCTTGTTATAATTGATCTGGAAGTTAAACAATTTACCCGCAGGGTTATCCACATCATTGATGCCCGCTCAGCGAAGTTTGCAACTTCGCTGCCCAAACCTTCAATAAAGAGAAAAAAACGAAAAACGCCTCTCTGAGGTGTATCCCAGTTTCTCACAAGTCTTACTTCATTTATTGCTGCAAAGACCTGGTCAATGAAAAGGCTTAAACAAGTTACAAAAATGTGGTTCAACATTCTGGAACACCATTTTGGAAGCCCCTCAGAGAGGAGCGCAACGTGTTGGCCTCTCATTGATGTGCAGTGGGCTGCGAAGTCGGAGACGTTCACAGAGCCGATTACACTTCGTAGAGCTTATTCCATCCTTTACGCTTCGTTCTCCATGCTTCGTGCTTCCCTCTTCCCGCTCCATCCTTCATACTTCCTGCTTCGTGCTTCCTACTTCCCGCTTCATCCTCCATGCTTCCCACTTCCAGCCCTCCACTCTGCAAAGAGTTTCCAACTTCGCAGCCCAAACCTTTAATGAAAAGAAAGAACAGGTCACCTTTCAGGCTTCTCGGGGAGCTTCCGAAAAAACATGCAGCAGACGCCCTCATAGGTTATCACCAAGGCAATCTCCGATACATCAATATAAAAAGTAGGTTATTATATTATTAATACATGAGAATTAACTTACCCATATTCCATATTTTTTTTATATTTATCGTGAGCTTCATTTGTTTTGGTGCGATAATCGAATGTTTGACAGATCCTGTCCGGTCTGGCGGAGTGGTGACCTCCTTTTAAAGATCTGTTAAACTAAAATCGCTCGACTTTAGTTTATCCCGGGCATTTAAAGGGCTCGGGGTAACCGTACAATTATTATTGTTTTTAAGTATATAGATCGTCCATAAAATATAGTTTAATTTAAATCGAACTCATGTTATTATAAACAAACATTTAAACAATCCAAAATCCCCAAAAATTCTTTTATCATGCAAACAACCTACCTCGCAGGAGATTCTCCTACATTCACCGACGTGTTTAAAAATGCTATTGAAAATTATGGTTCGCTTACGGCCCTGACCTTCAACGGATCTTCCTGTACTTATGACGAACTGCATCAAAAAACCAATCAACTGGCCCATTGTCTTTTGGCGGCGGGTACGGAAAGAAAGGAGATCATTGCAGTGCGTATGCAGCAATCCATGGAACGGGTTATGGCGTTTCTGGCTGTTTTAAAGGCCGGCGCAACCTATTTACCGGTTGATCCGGACCTTCCTGATTCCCGCATCGAATCCATGATCAGGGATGCCGGTGTGCAGCGTGTACTGACAGACGCACCACAAAACATGGCTGCCGATGTACAGGAGATCCATATTCCGGACCTCATGCAATCGATTACGTTTGAAACCAGTCTTTCCACGGTGCCCGGTGTGCATATAGATCCCGACCAGGGGGCCTATGTAATCTTTACTTCGGGCAGTACCGGAAAACCCAAAGGGGTCCTTATCAGCCACCGGTCCCTGAACAGTTTTGTACACGCACAATCGGACTTTCTGGGATTGGAAAGCGGGAACAGAACCCTCCAGTTTGCCTCCCCGAGTTTTGATGCTGCGGTCCTGGATCTTTGGGTTCCCCTTTCCCGGGGAGCTACGGTTTGTCTTTATCCCAATAACAAAATGGTAGGCCATGACCTGCTGTCTTTTATTGAACAACAAGGTATTGAAGTTGCCCCCATCTTACCCCCCGCCGTCCTGGCAAGCCTGCCGGCAGACCGGCCTATCGGAAAGCTCAGAACTATTGCTATTGGTGGGGAGGCCGGAAATGAACAGACGATCCGCAAATGGTCTGAAAAAGTAAAACTGATCAACAGTTATGGCCCTACCGAGACCACCGTGGCCGTTACCAATCACATCTTTAACGGGGATCCCGACCCGAGGATTATCGGAAAACCCCTCCCTTCCTCCGTCCTGTATATTCTCAACGAGGACCGGGATGAAGTCGCTCCCGGAGAAACGGGAGAACTATACATCGGGGGGCCACAGCTCGCTTCCGGATACCTGAACAACTCGCTGCTTTCGGACAAGGCTTTTGTGTTCCTCGAAAAGAAATCCGCTTCGGGAATACCCGAAACCATCAGGGCTTACCGAACAGGCGACCTGGTCAGGATGCGCAAAGACGGCAACCTGGAATTCCTGGGAAGAAAGGATGAACAGGTGAAAATAAGAGGGTATCGTATTGAAATAGGTGAGATCGAACATCACCTGAACAAATTCGGGGAAGTTACCTCCGCAGCGGTAAAGCTCCACCGCCCGTCAGCAAACAGCCTGCCGTATCTTCTGGCATTTCTCCGGGTCCAGGCTGCCAACGGGTCCGATCCGGATGAGATCGTACAAAAGATCAGGTACGGTTTAGCGGAAAAATTACCGGCATATATGATCCCGGATAAGTTTATCCGGGTAGAAAACATGCCCCTTACACATGCCGGAAAAGTCGATAAAAACAAACTCGTGCCGCCCGAAGGATTGTTGCGGGAACGGCCTGAACAAAATTTCGGCGGGGACAGCCCCAGGGAGATCCTGGCAAACTCCTGGAAATATTATTTAAATATTGACCAGGTACAGGACCACGATAACTTCTTTCATTTGGGAGGCCATTCACTGATGCTTGCCAGCCTGTATAACCATTTGCCCGAAGCGTGGAAAAAAGTGCTTCGTATTGGCGATTTTTACCATTTTCCTACACTCGGCCAAATTTCGCAAGAGGTGGAAAGCAGGATCGGGCAGAAACAGCCGGGTGAGGCGGAAAAAGTGGCCATGATAAAACAGCAACTTCTCAAAGATGCTCGTCTCGAAGAAGGTTTCAAGGTCGACGGTCCTTTACCAGGCAGCTCCCTTTTAACCGATCCCGGCCATATTTTACTCACCGGGACTACCGGATTTGTGGGTTCTCACCTGCTGGAAGAACTACTCGCCCATACCAATGCCGTTATTCATTGCCTGGTAAGGGCAGAAACCAAAGCACAGGGATTAACGAGGATAAAAAACACCTTTGAGCGTTTTTTACTGGAATGGAAAACGTCTTATGAAACCCGTATCCAAGCCATTCCGGGCGACCTTACCAAGGCAAATCTTGGCCTCGGTACAAAAGACTATCTTTCTTTGGCAGAAAAAGCAGATGTGGTATACCACTGCGGCAGTTCGGTAAGTTACCTGGAGCCTTACCCGGTAATCCGTAAACCCAATATTGACGGATTGAAGGGCATTCTCTATTTTTCCGTCAAACAAAAGACCAAATTCCTGGTGTTGATGAGCTCCATGGGCGTATTCAGCTGGGGCCGCCCTTTTACACAAAAATCGTGGATGGACGAAAACGACGATATCGACCAGAATCTCGAAGCCGTATGCCGCGATCTGGGGTATATCCGCACCAAATGGGTTATGGAAAAGCTGGCAGACAGCGCAAAAGAACGAGGACTTCCCCTCATCAACCTCCGGCTGGGCTTTGCCGTGTGCAACGGAAAAACAGGAGCTACGGTGCTCAACCAATGGTGGGGTGCGCTGATAAGAAGTTGTGCCAGCCTCAAGGCCTTTCCCCTGGTTATGGGACTTAAAGACGAACTCACCACCGTAGATTATATGGCTGCTGCCATACGTCATATAGGCATGCGCCCGGAGGCCATAGGCCAACACTTTCACCTCTCTCCTTTACCGGAAAACGATGTCTCCCTGACCGATTTTTGTGCCAAGGCCAATGAGTATTTCGACGTAGGTATGAAAGGGATTCCTTTTCACGAATGGGTAACCCTTCTTAAGGAAAATCCGCACCTGCCCGTTTACCCGCTGCTCGGCCTGTTTACTGAAAAGATACATGGAGAAAAAACGCTGGTAGAATCGTACGAACACACCTATTACTACGGAAGGGACCATGCCGAATCCATGCTGAAAGGTACGGGAATCGCCCCCCCGATGTTCGATAAAAAGATCATGGAACCTTATCTGAAATTTATGGGGGTGTTGTGAAAAACTGCTTTGGGTATTGGGTTATTGGGTTATTGGGTTATTGGGTTATTGGGTTATTGGGTTATTGGGTTATTGGGTTATTTAGCAAAAATAAAAAGTTCTGCGGGAAACCTGAAAAGATCCGTCTCCGTCCTTGACCCCTCCCGATAATCATCGGGACTAAAGGGTGGGACGGAGAGGGTTAATAGGTAATGAGTTATTGAGTTATTGAGGGAAATCCGGATAATGACCTATTCACTTAACCCCTGTTTTACCAGTCCAAAGCTCCATTAGAAATTCCGCTCCCTTTAGGGTCGGGGTAACGGAATTTCGAGCGGGTAGTGTCTGCCTCCTCCGTCCTTGACCCCTCCCGATAATCATCGGGACTAAAGGGTGGGACGGAGGGAAATCATTATATCTGAGGGGGGGTAATAGGTTAACGATGGGTTATTTAGGAAAAATAAAAAGTTCCGCAAGGAACTACCTCAAAAACATCCGTGTATCTGTGGCTAAAAAACATAATATTTAAATCCAACATGCTTTAACCTGTGTTTTTCCTTGACCCCTCCCGATATATCGGGACTAAAGGGAGGAAAACGGCCATTAATCCAATCCCCGCTCTGCGAAGTTTGCAACTTCGCCACCTAAGCCTTCAATGAAAAGAAAAAACGAAAAATGCCTCTCTGAGGCGTATCCCGATTTCTCACAGGTCTTACTGCATTTTTTGCTGCAAAGACCTGGTCAATGAAAAGGTTTAAACAAGTTATAAAAATGTGGTTCAACCTTATGAAACACCGTTTTGGAAGCCCTCAGAGAGGAGCGCAGCATATTGGCCTGTCATTGATGTGCAGTGGGCTGCGAAGTCGGAGACATTCGCCCGTGTTTTACTCAATAAGTTAACCATTTTCAAAAACAACTATTCACAAAAAACACAATACATTGAATACCCAGTACCCCCACTTCCTGCTTCGTGCTCCATCCTTCATGCTTCCCGCTTCCCCTCCCCCAACACCACAACTATAACACCAGCGCTGCGAAGCTGGTCTTGCTCTATTTCTTCCTACCGTCTTAACAAGTCCTTTCCTGGGCGTTGCAAACGCCCTGAACGATAGGCACTCGTTTCCGCTTTGCTCAAACGAGCACCAGTGGGTTATTTATTATAATATCCCTTTCGTCTAAAAAAAAGAATTCCCGCTTTACTTTTTATTTTCCATTTTTTCATAGCATCTTTTGAAGAGTAAAACTTTCCCTTACCGATGTCCTTAATATCATTTTTCAAAAAAAACCTTATATCTTCTTTATCCTCAATAATTTTATTATTAACTTTTAAAAGCATTCCCTGCTCAATCAAAGAATCTATGGTCAAGGTATCCACAATACAAGGACCTAACCTGCCTCTGATTTCTGTGATTCTTGGCTTCAAATTTGTTTCCAGGATATTGTTACTTTGTATTGGTAAATCAATAGTGCCATTATAAGGCATTAAAACTTCTATAGGTCGTAAATCTTCTCTTATCGTGTCCGTAACTTGAGCCGTTATACAAAATGTATATAAAAACAATAAAAGAAGCATTAAAATAAACTTTTTCATCTTTTCTTCATTATATGTTATTTTACCATAGCCAATGAAACGGATTTCGTCTTGTAAATCTTGTGTCAAAATTTCCAATGGTTTTCGTCTGAAGTTCTAAATATATATACGATGTTGTTTTATCTATCAATATACCTGGTAATCGCGCATTATTACTCATAGACCAATCACCCGGAGATGGGCCATCACTTGTTATAGCCTTAAATACATTAACATCCATGTTTGACGCAAAATCCATATTGGCATTTACTAAAATATCCAATCCGGGATTCTCCCAATGTGTATGAAATGAAGCCAAGGGGTTCCCTTCGATTTTTGAGGTCCACGCAGGATCAAAATCTACGGCAAAATTATGTCTATATTTTGCCGGAGCTGAATAATATTTACCATTATCCGATATTACTCCTCCAAACTCTTTTCGTCGTGCTATTGAGCGTTGATAGTCTCCTGATAGCTTAGAAAATGATTTATAGTTTACAAAGTCTTTTAAGTTACTCTTTTTATAATTATAATAGTTGATTGCATGATATAAACCATATGATACAGTACCGCCTATTAACGCTCCAAAAAAAACATTCTCTCCATTCATGGCTGCACCTAAAGCTCCAGCAGTAGCTCCTCCTACAAGCGCACCTGTTCCTCCTCCGAGATATGTTCCTAAACCTCCACTGATAAATCCCGTTAAACCTCCTTGAAGTATTCCTTTACCTATATTTCCTCCAAAAAAAGTAGCACTTAAACCTGCATTTACAACTCCTCCAGCGGCTCCCCCTAAAGCTGCACCTCCTATTGTAACGGCCACTTTACTTGCAAAAAAACCCCCACCGGATACGATATTACCAACTCCAGCCCCAATAGCTCCCGCTGCAGCGCCAATCAAAGCACCTCCAAGAATCTTACCAAAATTAGCCCCCGGTTTAATCGCCTGGGTAACCGCACCGATAAGAGCTCCTATTCCTACCGCTATCCAGAAAAACTCCCCGTTCTGGTCTACATACATCAACGGGTTGTTCAGCACATACCCATACCGGTTAAAGTTCTGGGTATTAAACGGGTCCTGAACATAATTATCCGGCATCAAAAAGCGGTGCATCACCGGGTCGTATAACCGGCCGTTCATATGCACCAGGCCAACCCCTGCCAGGTGTTCATGCCCCGTATAACCTCTATCCAAGATAGTAAAATTATTTAAGGCCGTACCTGAACCGTTGGTTAATTTTACGATATTACCCCAGGCATCGAAATGCCGCTTTTCTTTGACCGTACCGTTTTTGTCCGTAATGGACAGTATACTTCCCAAATAATCCCGGTGCAGGTAATAATAATTGTTGGTCGTCGTGGTCCCCTGGTCCGAGTGCCATATTAACGGGGCGCTGTAGGCATCGCCTCCTATATAGGTGATAAAGGTGGTCTTCCCGGTCTGGGTATCTTCCTTGATCTCCATACTACCATCGGCACTGTAGTGTTTGCGGTAGCGCCGTTGCATTTTATCACTGTTTTCTCCTCCATAGTACATATGGGCTCTACCCATAGAAGCATTGTATTGGAAGTTTATTCGTTCTTTGCCCTGTTCGTTTATCTCTACCGGGCTTTTAAAGGCATTGTAGCTGATCTTCTGTTCCGGGTGGTCCTGGTAATATTGCCGGGCGGCTTCCGTACTTCCGGGGATCAGGGCTTCCTCGTCTATGGTGATCTTGGTATTCTGGTAGGATACCCCGGCATAGGCATAATTACCAATAGCGCTGTTTTTTGTGATCCTGCCCCGCCCGTCATAGGTCTGGCTATTATTCCCGTTATTATCATTAAAATGGGTAAGCCTGTCCAGGTTGTCGTACTGGAATGTCTCGTTCCAGCTAAACATGCTGTTGCTACGGCTGTTCAGTGTTCCTCTCTGGGTATTAAAGTCATATCCCAGGGTAGCCACGGTGGTCACCGTCCCGGCGGATGAGATCTTCTGGGTCTTCCGCTGGGTGGGAAAGCCGTAAGCATCATAGGAATTTACCTGTTTCAGAGAAGCCCCCAGGGCCACCTCCGTCAGCTGCCCCCGGGCATTCCTGCCGGTTACTTCCCAGAGAATGTCTTGTGTGGCATTATCCGATATACGTTTTAAACCTCCATTCTGGTAGACTCTTTTTATCTTTTTGGTACTGGTTTTACTGTTCGCCCTGTTTTTTGCGATAAACTCTTCTTCCTGTACCCGGCTAAAACCATCATAAGTATACTTCCTGGTAAAAACCGCATGCGGGTTGGTCTCTACAACCTGCTTTACCAGTTGCGGATGGGTCGTATCATACGTCAGGGCATAGACCGTATTGTTCCCGTCGGCATTGGTCAATGTGGTTTTTTCAGGAAGTTTGGTGTCCGTTTTATAGGTGTATACCCATGCCATATCGGTATGATCGCCTTCGAGTTTTTTGTTTACCAGCTTGCCGTAATTATCATATTCATAGGTTGTCGTCCCCTTGGGGGTCGTTTCCTTGGTCATTTCCCCGTAACCGTTGTATTCATAGGTATAGACCCCTGCCGAAGGGTCGGTAAGTTTGGTTTTCCTGCCCCAGCCGTCCTGTTCGGTACGCTGAACGGAGCCCCCGTAGTCGGCGGTTTTCAGGGTACCGTTGGCGTAATAGGTATAGTTAATAGTTCCCCCGGGGTCGGTCACTTTTTCCACATTGCCCAAAGCGTCCTTGGTGGTGGTGACTGTTTTGGTACCATCACTTACCGTAGTAGTAAGCCCATTATAGGTGATCGTAGTGGCCTTCCCGGTATGGGACGTGGTTCGTTTGATCCGGCCGTACAAATCATACTCCGTGGTATTCCATTGTGTGGCTCCTCCTATATAGGGTTCGCTTACCTCCACTTCACGCCCCAGGTGATCGTATTTGACGGCTTTTTCTATCCACTGCCCCAGGACATCTTTTTCCCGCACCCGGGTCAACTGCCCCAGCATATCATATATAGAGACCTTGCTGCTCCCGTCATTACCGGTTTCGGTTATGGTTGTCAGATTTCCGGATTTGGTATAGGCTGTAGTGACATTGTTACCCCGGTAATCGGTTACCTTAGTTACCTTGCCCCATGTATCGTAATCGTAAGTCGTCGCCTGGCTTAAAGGATTGGTTTCTTTTTTCAGACTACCGTTATTAGGGTCATATACATAACTCGTTTCCAAACCTTCCGGGCCGGTTACCTTGGTCAGGAAACGCCCGCCATACGTACTGTTATATTCATATTCGGACATTCTCGGCGTGCCTCCACCGGGAGGGGTTACCGATTTTTCCGTAAGATTTCCATAAGTATCATACTTCCGGGCTTCTATCATAAAATCCGTACCATGTCCCTTTGTTTTTACTTCCGTGAGAAAAAACCCGGTATAGTCATAACCTTCTTCGGTAGTATAGGTATTGCCATAGGCGGTACGGGTTTCTGTTTTTTTTGTAGGTCGTCCTATATAATAAGTAGTTCCGGTACTGTTTTTATATGCCATAGTTACCGTATGGGTCCCCTTCCCGGATATATCAGTATGCTCTCTTAAAAGGTTCTTATAGCTATCGTAATTATAGGTCTTTGTGGTAAGTGTTTCGTTCAGGAGGTCTTTGCTAACTACCATTGTCGGGACATTGACAAACACTTTATTGTTATGGGTTTCCGTGCTGTATTTGTAATCGGTACGGGAAATATAATCGTTCTCGGGCGATGAAGCCCCGTCATTGGCCGCTGTACCCTGCATCTTCGCATGAAACGCACCATTACTTCCATTAGCGGAAAAACCGGGTTTGAGCGTTATGGACTGTATAGCCGTTTTGGTCCCGGTAGTTACCGAAGACAAGGTAATGTCAAGGGGAGCCGGCTCCGGAAGAAAACCCGACTCATTGTTAATGGGATTTATAGAAGTAAATTCCAGCGTCGTCGCCCCTCGAAGTTGTGGGTTGTGAAACGATGTACTATATATCCTATCGGAATAATCTTTATGCCAATTACTTCGGGCAAGCTTTTTAAACCCGAGAAACCCTAATCCTTCGACATGCGAAACAGCCCCGTGATATGTAAACAGTTGCTGCAGGGTAGTGATACCGGTTCCTGTTCGCTCCAGTTTACTTACCACCTGGGTACCCCACGACGCTTTTATATCCATATACGGATAACTTTCCCATTTATTAACATCTCTCTCTGCACTATATACCAAAGGAATTCCCAAAGGATCCAGGGGACTATAGGTAATAGATTCTTTAACACCGTTATTCACTACAGAACGCAACATAACATCTTCTCTGTGATCTTTAAGGAATTTAAAAGATTTCACCCATTTATTACTTATCGTAGCGAAATCCAGGTTAGCATTAGGCCGGTTTGAGGACAGAAAGATAGGTATTGGAAAATTTTCGAGTTTTCCTGGTTGTGTTGATGTAAAATATGAATATATAAATCTCGGATTTGCTTCTGAATCGACCGGAGCAACATTATTATAAAGCCTGAGACTTTGTGTTCCATTACTATTCCCGGTGTAAGTAGTAGTTCGGTGATCCAGAATATCTGTTCGGCCGTCTCCATTTACATCTACCGGGATCAGGTTATACCCATATAAAGTACTTCCGGTATCATTGAAGTTAGTTTTCTTATATTCGAAAGGATAGGTATTATTGCTGTCTTTAAAGCTTTTTCCTGTAGATATAAAAAGTGTAAAGTTCTTAGTATCCTCTTTTTCTGGGATCATGAAGTCTGTTTTCCCGTCCCCGTTATAATCTCCAACCATTAATGGTAAATTAGGCTTTATACTGGAATGTGGAGTTTGCCAAAGTAGTTCCAGTTGGTTGTTAGCGCCTAATCCGTATACAATAGCCTTCTCACTTTTTATATGAAGAATATTTGTCTTTCCATCACCTGTGACGTCCATCGTATAAATTTTATCCCCAGAATCATATCTGTCGGATAGGGTTCCTGATAACATTGAGAAACCAGTATTCTTTCTCTTGTCAAGTTCAATTAAATACACTTTAGATGTATGGACACTAACGGTAGGATTATCGCAATTAGGATCATGTCCGGGATGACAAATCCGGTAACTATACGGCTTGGTAATAGAAACTACATCCGAAAGTCCATCTCCGTTAAAATCACCGGAGATAAACATTCTGGGTATCCCATGAGTTCCGGTCTCCGGAGATGTATAAGTAGGAGAATTCCAGCTTTTGGTATAATGTGGTCCAATAATACTTCCTGTAGAAGCACTTACTTCTCCATAAACTTCGAAATTAACTTTAAAATTAGTACTATACTTTACTAACACCAATCCTTGTTTGGAAGGTATCCTATTATTCATAGCAGGGATTCCTGAAATATAATTTATGGGAAATATTTCTTCAAACCTTCCTGTATTTACCGATGTTCCTGCACGAAAATCTCCTTTACCTTCATCCTGAAGGTCCGAAAACAGCCAGAATTTCTTTTTGTAAGCCGGATCACTTGTCAATGAAGGGTAAACAATAAAGTCCATTTTACCGTTCCCGGTAAAATCTCCGGAAACAACCTCAGAGTTACGTTGCTCCAAATCGGACACTCCAGTTTCCACATCTATGGAAGATTGTTCAACCTCCGTAGGCGAATTCGTATAACTAAAAACAACGGGGTTATAACTCACCGTACCGTCCTCTCCCCATTCCTGTACGCCGGTAAGCCTTTGGTAGCCCAATGTGGTTGTATTGTGCGATAATACATAGCGCCGATATACGGCATTTTTACCGGTGACTTTTATCTCTTTCAGAATATTTGATCTAATAAAGCTGATTTCCCCGATATAAGCCTGTTCCTTCCTGGATCTACTTCCGTATATAAATTCGATTTTATTGATCGGTGTCGTGGTGCCTTTGCTTCCGTAGGTAATAGATTTTATACTTAGCCCATTATTTGCAGTCTCATATGTATACGTCACCCGAAGGCCCTGGGGGTTTTCCCAGTAAGTAATGGCATAATCGGTACGGCTCCGTGAATTGGGAGTTTGACCATAAAAAGCAATAGATCCGTCGGGCTGCATTACTTTGAAATGAGCCGGACCATAGGCGCTTCCATAAGGAGATGTCCCATGGGAGGTGATCTTGATATTAGAATAATTTTCCGTTTCATATACTGTCCCGCTTTTAAGCAATAGCCGTTGCCCATCCAGCGCAAAACGATCGGTAGCCGTAAAATCTACTCCTTCTACCATATTGTCATGAAATTCCGTAGCCGGTATACGCGTAATCACGGAGATGCCAGAAACATTCCACCCCCACCCAGCCAGGCCGTTCCCCCCCTGGCTGTTATAGGTCAACGCAATATCGGGCTCCACCCCATTTATGCCGGGAGGAACAGCTATAGGCACAGTATAGCTTGCTCCCCCTGTAGCGGATACTGAAAGCTCTCCTGCGGTCTGTCCCACTTCGGTAGAAGCCGAAGCAACTGCATTTAGTGCCTGCATTCCTCCTGTAGATGTCATGCTTTCCCCTACGACATCCAGTGCTATCGTATCTCTTTTATAATTTGCTGCCCGGGCAGCAGAACTTATTTCCTGGGCCTTCAGGAAAGATATGGTTACCATGCATATGATAAATACGAGTAATTTTTGTTTCATTGGTTCCGGTTATTTACGGTGATATAAGATTGGATAAATATGAAAAGGTCTTTTTACTGTTTTTCTTGTAATTTTTTGATTTCCTGTCGTAATGCTTCTATTTCCTTTTGTTGTTGTAAAGTATACAGGGTCAATTCCTCAATCTTCTGCAACAATTTGGCATCCATCTCCCCCAGGAAGATCCCGTTCGCTTCCACTTCCTTAGCACTTGGAATATCTTTTAAATGACCTTTTTCTTTGATATGTTGTTCCACTTCTTCCAAAGTGGGGAGATTATAGTGTTCTTCAAAGACAAAATCGCTCCAGCCATTAAGGTCTACTTTAACTTCTTTACTGTGCACCACACCGTTTACAGCCAGTTTGGTATCTGGGAATGTGGTGCCAATGCCAACCTTACCGTCGCCTCTTATGACCATCCTGCTTATAAAACTTCCGGTTGCTGTTTTACCTGTCTGGAAATACAGGTGCTTGTCCGTTTTATCATCTCCCGTCGGGGACACCCGGATAAACATATTTTTTTGGTTCGTCCCCGGGTCATCGCTGGTAATAAAAGTTCCATCTGCCTCGGAGTTCACTTTTAAATAATTGGAACCCCCGCTGAGCCGGGCAAACCTTGCGGTGCCCCTAACATCCAGTTTTTCAACAGGGGAGGCTACACCTATTCCGACATTTCCCGAAGCCGGAAAAGTATTGGTCTGAGCATTAAAAGTAAAAGGGAGCAGCAGGAACAATACCCCCACCCTGGCCCTCCCCCAGGGGGAGGGAAAGTACTGTGACATTTTTTTGAGTGTATTTCTCATATTATGGCTTTTTAAGTTCATCAATTTCTTTACGGAGCTGTTGGTTTTCTTTCTTTAGCTCTATCATGTATAAAGTCAGCTCTTCAATCTTCTGCAACAATTTGGCATCCATCTCCCCCAGGAATATCCCGTTCTCTTCTACTTCCTTAGCGCTGGGAATATCCTTTAAATGTCCCTTTTCTTTAATATGTTGTTCTACTTCTTCTAAAGTGGGCAGGTTATAACTGTCTTCAAAGACAAAATCGCTCCAGCCGGTTTCTACTTTGATTTCTTTAGCGCGGATGTTGCCGTTTACGGCGAGTTTCCAATTGTTAGAATTCGTTGTCCCGATACCTACATTTCCGGAAAAAATTGTAAAGTCTCCTGCTACAGGAACTTCCTCATAGCTATCCGGGTCAGCTATGGTTACGGAAGAAGGTATGTTTATAATGATAGGGGATGATTCTTCGGTTAGAGATATTTCCAGGGACAAAATTCCCCAGGTTCCCGGGGAACGTGCATACAGATCACAAACAGAAGAAGATACCTTTCTGAACTCAATAACTTTTCCAGGCTCATTTCCTACTGCCTGATAATTCCACTTAGCTGTTAAACCTCCCGAAACCTGTCTTACTATTAACTGTACGGAAGCCTTATAGCCCTGAACAGAGGACCTTGCATAATTAATGGTGGCATCTGCAATGACTGTATTAAAGTTTCGTCCGGAAAAATCGAG
>NZ_JBRKIT010000043.1:0-129392 GCF_052983395.1 Sinomicrobium halophytocola | reverse complement strand
AACGGTGGTGTCAGTAACCAGGCTTTGGCTACAGGTACTGATCCGAATGGCGATCCTATAGACGATGAATCCGGTACAGACGAAGATAATGACGATCCAACAGATACACCTTTAACACAAGAACCGTCAATCGCATTAGTGAAAACAGTCACCAATACGGGTAGCGGGGAAAATGGTGCCTTTGTAGTAGGCGATGCCATCGAATACACCTTTACGGTAAGCAATACCGGAAACGTAACCGTATCTGGTATCACTATCGATGATGATCTGACAAACACGTCCGGTTTACCGATCGCTCCGGCGACATTAGCTCCCGGAGAATCAGGTATGGCAACTGCTACTTATACGATCACCCAGGAAGATGTGGACAACGGTGGTGTCAGTAACCAGGCTTTGACTACAGGTACTGATCCGAATGGCGATCCTGTAGAGGATGAATCCGGAACAGATCCTGACAATGATGACCCGACAGAGACTCCTATAGACCAGATTCCGTCCATAGCATTAGTGAAAACCGGGGAGTATACGGATACCAACGGCAATGAAATGGCTGATGCGGGAGACGAAATTACCTATACTTTTACGGTGACCAACACAGGAAATGTAACTGTCGTCGATATCACGATCGATGATGCTTTGACAGAAACTGCTGGTCTACCGATCGTCCCGGCGACATTAGCTCCCGGAGAATCAGGTACGGCAACTGCTACTTATACGATCACCCAGGAAGATGTGGACAACGGCGGGGTGAGTAACCAGGCTTTGGCTACAGGTACTGACCCTAATGGTGACCCTGTCGAAGATACTTCGGGAACAGATCCGGACAACGATGATCCTACCGAAACAGTCATAGAACCAGATCCTGCTATGGCACTTATTAAGGCAGGAACCTATGTTGATGAAAACGGAGACGGAGTTGTAACCCCTGGGGACATCATTCAATATAGCTTTACCGTGGAAAATACGGGGAACGTGACTTTGAATAATGTAAGTATTTCCGATGAAACCATGGTTCCCGCACTGGAAGTCTCCGAAGTAAGTCCGTCTGTTCTGGCCCCTGGAGAAACAGGCACCGCTTCTGCAATATATGTGATCACCCAGGAAGATATTAATATAGGCGCAGTATATAATATCGCAGAAGCAAGCGCGGAAACACCCGATGGAGAAGAGGTATATGAAGAATCACAGCCTTCGGAACCACTTGATCCGTCAGATCCGTTCTACATGGACGAATGTCCCGATTGTACGGTTGTTAAGCTTGAGCGGGATCCTGAAATTACCCTTCTCAAGACAGGAGAATTCAATGATGAAAACGGTGACGGACAGGCCCAGGCCGGGGAAACCATAACCTATAGGTTTGAGGTAATAAATACAGGGAACGTATACCTGAGCAATATAGAAATTGAAGACCCATTGCCGGGAGTAACCATAACAGGCGGACCTGTCTCCCTGGCACCGGGTGAATCGGATAATACCACCTTCTCGGGAACTTATACGATCACCCAGGATGATATTATTGCCAGGGGGGTTACCAACCAGGCTACGGTTTATGCCGATGCTACCGATGGCTCCCGCGTAAGTAACGTTTCCGATAGTGAAGATGGTTTGGGTGATAATCCTACTTTCATAGCATTGGAAGGCTGTACCATAGAAGTGTTCAATGGCGTGTCACCCAACGGAGACGGATTGAATGATATCTTCAAAATACAGGGGATTGAATGTTATCCGGATAATACTGTGGAAATATACAATCGTTGGGGAGTTAAAGTTTACGATGTACGCGGATATGACAATAACAGCAGGGTATTCCGTGGTTATTCGGACGGACGGGCAACCCTGAACCAGGGAAAACGATTGCCGACAGGAACGTATTTCTATGTGCTGAAATACAGGACAGAAAACGGTAGTGTTCAGGATACATCGGGTTACCTCTTTATTAACTAATGTTTCAAAAAAAATGTGAAATATTCCGGTGTCGGTAGTTTAGGCTTACGATCATAATTTAGAATATGGTTTCCTACGTATTTCGGATGGTATTCCGGCACCGGATTTTAAAGATCAGATTTAAAGTGAGAACTAAAAATACAACGTATATTATGAAAAAGGCAGTATCGGTGCTCATCATATTTTGGTCACTGTCGGTTTTCGGACAGCAGGAACCGCAATACACGCAGTATATGTACAATACTGTAACGGTGAACCCGGGATATGCAGGTACACGGGGTGTAACCAGTTTATTCGGATTACACCGTTCTCAATGGATTGGTCTTGACGGCGCTCCGAGGACCACCCAGTTTTCCATCCATTCCCCGGTAAGCCGTAGGGGGCATGGATTGGGGCTATCCGTTATGAATGATAATATAGGCCCTTCCCGGGATACCTATATCAATGCCAGTTTTTCTTATTTGTTACAATTATCCGACAGGACCAGGTTGAATCTGGGGCTTATGGGAGGGGGGAGCTTCCTGGAAGTGGATTACAATAAACTCAATCTGGAAAACAACCAGGATCCGAACCTTACCGGGAAATTAAACAAATTCTCCCCGAATGTAGGGGTAGGGGCCTATCTGCATTCCGATAACTGGTATGTAGGACTTTCGGTGCCGGCATTGCTCGAAACCAGCTTTTATGACGATGTACAACAATCGGTAGCAAAAGAAAGGATGCATTTTTACCTGATCGGGGGTTATGTTTTTGACCTGGGCCCCTCAGTGAAATTCAAACCTGCAACCTTACTGAAAGCCGTAAACGGCGCCCCTCTTTCAGTAGATCTTTCGGCCAATTTTATGTTTAATGAAAACCTGACACTGGGTGCGGCCTATCGCTGGGATGCAGCAGTGAGTGCCATGGCCGGATTTAATATAACCCCAAGCCTGTTTGTAGGATATGCTTATGATTGGGACACCCGCCGCATAGGTAATTATAACTCGGGCAGTCATGAAGTATTTTTAAGATATGAGTTTATTTTCTCGTCGCGAAACAGGTTGCACTCTCCAAGATTCTTTTAGATTAATTGAATATGAAATGCCCGTTAACAAATTCACACAAGCCTAATCGAAAATGTTCTTTGAGCATTACTCCCGGCATTTTGATTTTATATGATGGAGTTCGTGAAACCTGACGCAGTGGATGAGCGTAGCTAATCTTCGATTTCCATCCGACCGTTGAAAAACAAATAAAAAGAACAGATGAAAAACAAACATATCAGGATGAAAAAATGTATACTCATCGGGTTATGCCTGATTATTGGAAATATGGCCTTTCCACAGGAAGCTAAAAAAACTAGGGCAGACAAGAGTTATGAAGATTTCGGGTACATAAAATCCAGGGAACTCTATGAAAACCTGCTGAAAAAGGGGTATGAATCCAAAGACCTGTACAGTAAACTGGGAGATACTTACTATTACAATGCCCTATATGCAGAAGCCTTGCAACATTACGAAAAAGTGTTTTCTTATGAAGAAGAAACAGACCCGGTGTACTATTACAGGTATGCCAAGTGCTTACAGGCCGAAGGAAATTATGATGAAGCCCAGAAAGTCCTGGAAAAATTTTACGGAATGATCGGTCAGTCCGGGATGCCCGGTAATTCCCTGTCTGAAGCATTGTTAACGATCCGGGAAAACTCCGGACGATATGAAATCGCGGATGTGGAAATTAATAGCGAATATGCCGATTTCGGACCTGCTTTTGGTAGTAAAGGACAAATCCTGTTTGCTTCTGCCAGGGATACCGGTATTTTTGTGGACCGTACGCATAAGTGGAATAAAAAGCCTTTTTTAAAACTTTACACGGCGTCGGCAAACGATAACGGGACCCTGTACGATCCCGAACAGCTCGAAGGCGATGTAAATACCAAATACCATCAAAGCTCCCCGGTAATCACCAAAGACGGGGAAACCATGTACTTTACCCGGAATAACTTCACGAAGGGAAATTACGGCAAGGACGAAGAAGGGACCAATCACCTGAAAATATACAGGGCGAAGCATGACGACGGAAAATGGACAGGGATTGAAGACCTGCCCATTAACGGGGAGGGTTTCTCTACTGCGCACCCCGCCCTGAGTCCCGATGATAAATATTTGTATTTTGCTTCGGACAGGCCCGGCAGCAAGGGAATGTCCGATATCTTCCGGGTAGAGATCATGACTGACGGCGGCTTCGGGCCTGTAGAAAATCTGGGGGAAATTGTAAATACCGTGGGTAGGGAAACTTTTCCTTTTATAGCTGAAAACGGAATACTCTATCTCGCATCCGACGGACATCCCGGGATCGGCGGATTGGATGTCTTTGCGGTTATCACAGGGCCTTTTGGAGAGGAACAGGTGATCAACGTAGGGGAACCCGTAAACTCGAAGGATGATGATTTCGGGTATATCGTTGATGTTAATACCCGGAAAGGATATTTTTCATCCAACCGTAACGAAGAAACCGGATTTGACAATATATACACTTTCCTGGAAAACGCTCCTCTTGCTATAGCGGCGGAATTATGTGGACATGTGAGGGATATTCATACCAAAGAACCTCTTGCCCGGACAAAAGTCACACTATATGATGAAGAAGGGGAAAAGAAAAAAGAATTCGAAACAGACGACGCGGGTAATTTTTGCGTAAAAGTACTTGCCGGTAAGAACTATAATACCCGTTATGATAAGGAGGAATACCAGCCGCATGAAGAATTTGTAACGAAACTCGAAGCAGGGGAGAAAAGGGAATTGCTCATTGAATTGGAACGCGGGGATATGTTCCCCGGGGACGACCTGGCGCAAAAACTCAACCTGAACCCTATTTACTTTGATTTCGACAAGCACAATATCCGGAAAGATGCTGCCGAGGAGCTGGCTAAAGTTATACAGGTCATGCAGCAATACCCGGGTATGGTCATAGAAGTGCGGTCACATACGGACAGCAGGGGCAGTGACCATTATAATCTTGCCTTATCCGACAGGAGAGCAAAGTCTACAGTCCATTATATTGTTGAAAAAGGTGAAATATCTCCGGACCGGGTTAGCGGAAAGGGTTATGGTGAAACAGAATTGGTTAACGAATGTGCTAATGGAGTGCCCTGTTCCAGGGAGAAACACCAGTTAAACAGGCGAAGCGAATTTATAATTGTTGAAATCCGTAAATAAACGAACATCACGATATAAGTATTTGTAATATCAATTGAAAGTTCTTTCATCCGTATAAAACAAAACGGGATTCTTGTAAAAGATCCCGTTTTTTATGGCATCATACGGTCAGAAAAAGTGTTCCGATTCAGCATTAAACACTATATTTGAAAATAACGGTATGGTAAATTGCAGACAGATTTTCGGCATGCAGTAATCTTGTGAGTTTCCAATCAGTAATTATCCTTGCTTACGGTAATCTTAAACAAATGATACACATAATGCAAACCAACGGTGATCTGATCATCACCTTTATCCGGGTCATCGCGGGTGTAATTATCTTCCCGTATGGAATGCAAAAATTATTTGGGTGGTTCGATGACCTGGGAGGAGGCGTAGGAATTAAAGCTTCCCTGCGTAGTTTTAAGGAGAAGAAAATACCGCTGTTTATTGCTTGGCTTGTAATTCTGGGGCAATCGATAGGCAGTATAATGTTGCTTATGGGGCTTGCCGGGAGGGTAGCTGCATTTTGTAACTTCCTTATTTTTAGCGGGGCCCTTGCCGTGCATTTTCCCGAAGGCTGGAGTATGAACTGGACCGGTAAGAAACAGGGGGAAGGGATAGAATATTTTTTTATGCTCCTGGCGTTACTTCTGGTGGTGATCCTTAAAGGAAGCGGAGGTCTGTCCGTTGACTATTGGCTTTTCAATAAGTAATATGATTTTAGACAGGAAAACGGCAGGTTTTATGCTTTGGGAGAAGATCTTTTTACAGCTAACCAGTCAACCTGCTGTGAGGCAGGTTGGGAAAAGCTTAGATGCATTTAACAATAATACGGTCCGGCGCTCTTAAAAAGCCTGTTTGCTTTGTACCTTAATTAATTGAAAATCCATGGTTACCGCCTCATACGTCGAAGTAGCTGGCTTAGGATATATTTTTTGTTTCCGCATTATTCTTTCCGGTATCTGTTTTATGAAAAGAAATAAATGAAATGATTAAAAGACCTAGAAAAATAACAGGTGATATCCTGGCCGAAATGGGATCACTCGAAGCCGTATGGGCTATGAAGGCGGAAACAAAGGTGATGGTAAACCCGGCGTAGGCCCATTCCTTGATCCACCCTTTTATCGGCGCAAGAAGAACAATCGCTCCTATCAGTTTGGCGATGGCAAGTTCTATCCGGAAATAATCAGGATACCCAAGGTGTGTAAAAGCTTGTTGTATACCGGCATTTGTCAAATAGGAATACGTAGAGAACAACATCATCAGGGATACGACAATGGTTGTTACCCAGTAAGTCAGTTTCCACGGTTTTTTCATTTTTTATATATTTTGTTTGATATGGCTAAATTAAACTTCTTAATTATGGTTTTGTTAGCGGTATACCAAAGGTTAGTGGTTACATTTTGGTTAGTTTGTTGTACCGGAAAAGAGGAATTATCCCGGAACCCGGAGAAAAAGCAGGTATAGGATTGCTCCCGGTCACATATTTGGCCATTAAAGCACTCTTAAATAATACGCCTTAATAAGTTTCGGGGATATTTTGTAAGAAAAACGATTTTCTATTGGGACTTTTCCTATGTTTAAGTGTGATGTTTATATAAATTCTGTTACAACTATAACCTTAAACCTGCTTATATTATGAAAAGAAGTTTTATGTATTATGTCATTTTAGGATCAATAACATTGTTAACAATGTACTCCTGTGATGATAAAGTGACATCGGAACCGGATGCTACCATTTCCGGAGAAAACGTTACCGGTCTTATTGCAGAAGAAGAAAATGACTGGGTAACTAAAGCGGATACGCTTATGAAAGCGATTGTCGAACTGTATCTCGACGGAAAACCGCGCGATATCTGGAGTTCACAGTATCCGCAGGGAGGTGGCTATTGGGACGGGGCTGCCGTAATATGGGGACATGGCTCGGCATTTTCAGGGTATACCGCTTTTAAACACAGCACCTGGGATATTCCAGGACTCAGGGCGGAAGTGGAAGAAAAATACGACGAAAGATTACTTACCGCTATCGATAAGTTCAGGAATCAGAGGAACGGAGGACCGGAGGCATATGCAGTGTATCCAGGGGAAGGGGATGAACGGTATTACGATGATAATATATGGGTGGGGACCGATATGGTTAACCTTTATTTACTGACAAATGATATGAGGTATCTTGAAAGGGCCGAGCTCGTCTGGAATTTTGTTCAGGCAGGAACAGATGATATTATGGGAGGCGGAGTGTACTGGAAAGAAGGATTAAACTCCAAACATACCTGTTCTACGGCTCCCGCAGCCGTGCTGGCGGCCCGGTTATATGAGGCTACCGGGGAAGAATACTATTTAACAAGTGCCAGAGCATATTATTCCTGGGTTAAAGAAGTACTTCAGGACCCTTCTGATTATTTATACTGGGACAATGCCCGGTTATCGGATGAAAATGATCCGGATTCCGAGATACTAATATCCACGGCCAAGTACTCGTATAATTCCGGTCAGCCCATGCAGGCAGCGGTATTGCTATACAATATTACCAATGAGACACATTATCTGGAAGATGCACAAAATATAGCCGAAGCGGCCCACCAGAAATGGTTTGCCCCGTTCCGGTCCGATATTCTGAATGAATCCTTCAATATATTGGAACCCGGCCATGTGTGGTTCCAGGGCATTATGCTAAGAGGCTATGTGGAACTCTACAATGTAGATCACAACAGCGAGTATATTGATGATTATAAGAAAACCCTGCTCCATGCCTGGCTGTCCGATGCCAGGAACAGGGATACTAATCTTATCAATGAGAACTTTAAAGGAACAACCACGCAAGATAAATGGGAGATCCTTCACCAGGGAGCTATTGTGGAAATGCTGTCGCAGTTGGCCATGACGGAATAATAAATGGCTGTTGGTAACAGAAATAGAAAAGTCTGTTCGAATTCGCAATGGACTTAGGTGAAAACAATAATGAAATATCAGGGCAGGGGATAGGTTTGCCGGCTATCCGCCTGCCATTTTTGAATGTCCCTTAATCCGTATTATTTTGTTAAATACGGAATCAATATATCATATGCGGAAAAGCAATGTCAGATTTATTGATAAATTTATAACTGTTTTTTCGCATGAACCGCACATCCTCAATA
Source organism: Sinomicrobium halophytocola (assembly GCF_052983395.1). Classification (NCBI taxonomy): domain Bacteria; kingdom Pseudomonadati; phylum Bacteroidota; class Flavobacteriia; order Flavobacteriales; family Flavobacteriaceae; genus Sinomicrobium; species Sinomicrobium halophytocola. The sequence continues at coordinate 121,135 of NZ_JBRKIT010000043.1, read as the reverse complement.
ACCAGCCACATGAAAAAGTATTATTTAAAGGCAATTACAAAAGCAATAATCATGTTGGGCATACCTTTTTTATCCCATGCCCAGGTACAACCGGAGCAACTGTATTGTGAAAACAGGGAAAATCCGATCGGAATAGACAATGTCAACCCGAAATTCACCTGGATACTTTCCTCTCCGAAACGAAATGAAAAACAGGCGGCTTACCAGATCCAGGTGAGCGAAAGTGATGACTTTACTTCAAAAGTGATCTGGGACAGTGAAAAAGTAGAATCGGGCCAATCCGTAAGAGTGGCTTATGCGGGACCTGAAGTAAGTTCGCTGAAAACGTACTACTGGAGGGTGAAAGTGTGGAATGATAAAGGAAAATCTTCTCCCTGGAGTTTGGCCGCATACTGGCAGATGGGAATTTTGCACCCGTCCGACTGGAAAGCAAAGTGGATCACCATGGGATACGAAGAAGATACGCTCCGGGAAAGTCCGGCTTTCCGAAAGGCATTTTCTATTCAGAAGAAAGTAAAAAAAGCCACGGCGAGCATAACTTCTCACGGCTTATATGAAGCTTTTATAAATGGTAACAAAATAGGCAACGCGTATCTAACACCCGGCTGGACCAGCTATAACAAACGCTTACAATACCAGGTATACGATATTACCGATATGTTGAAAGAAGGGCAAAATACCATCGGAGCACTGTTGGGTAACGGGTGGTACAGAGGTGTCCTGGCCTGGGGAGATAATAAAAATATATACGGAAGTGACCTGGCGCTTTTGTTACAGATAAATATAACCTATGCCGATGGAACTTCCGAAACTGTGGGGACGGGAGATGATTGGAAAACGCATAAGAGTTCGATACTATCTTCGGAGATTTACGATGGCGAAATCACAGACGCACGAAAATCCCTCGGAGACTGGAAAAACGTAAACTATAATGACAATAAATGGTCTCCGGCAATAGTAAAGAATTTTGACTATGATAACCTGTTGGCTACCTATAACGAACCGGTAACCAGGCACGAAACATTTACCCCGGTAGAAATGATTACGACTCCGCAGGGAGACAAGGTAATAGACTTCGGGCAAAACCTGGTGGGTTGGGTACAGGTAAATGTAAGGGGAAATGCAGGAGACAGTTTGATTATAGACCATGCCGAGGTACTGGACCAAAACGGCAATTTTTATACCGAAAATCTGCGGGCTGCAGCCCAGCGGAATATTTACATCCTCAACGGAAAGGGTTCGGAAAATTTTGAACCGCACTTTACATGGCAAGGTTTCCGGTATATAAGGATCAGGGGAAATGTAAAGAATATTTCAGCCGACAATTTCAAGGCTGTAACCTTGTATTCCGACATGCGGAAAACAGGGAGCTTTACGACTTCCAACGAATTATTGAACCAGTTACAACACAATATCGAATGGGGACAGAAAGGTAATTTCCTGGATGTTCCGACGGATTGCCCGCAACGTGATGAACGCCTGGGGTGGACGGGAGATGCCCAGGTGTTCTTTCGTACGGCTGCATTTAACATGCATGTAGATAACTTTTTTGTAAAATGGATGAAAGACGTTGCCGCAGATCAGTCGGATGACGGGAGTGTACCACATGTTGTACCCGACGTATTGGGGCCGAATGACGGAGCGTCCGCAGGCTGGGCGGATGTATCTACAATTATTCCGTGGAATGCGTATATGTTGTACGGAAATAAAGAGATACTGAAAAATCAGTATGACAGCATGAAGTCCTGGGTAGATTATATGAAAAACCACAGCAACGATTACCTGTGGAACACCGGGTTTCATTTCGGGGACTGGTTATTTTACAGACCAGATGACGACAACGATGGCAGAGCCGCGATAACCGATAAATACCTCATCGCCCAGTGCTTTTTCGCAAACTCCACACAACTGCTTATCCGTGCAGCAAAAGTGTTGGGAAAAGAAGATGACGTAACCGTATATACCGGTTTATTAAAGCACATAAAAGCCGCGTTTCTCAGGGAGTATGTAACTCCGAACGGCAGGTTGATTTCCGGGTCCCAGACGGCTTATGTACTGGCCCTGAAATTTGAAATGCTTCCGGAAGATCTCAGGGCACAGGCAGCCCGGCGCCTGGTAGAAAATATTAAAAGCTACGATTATCACCTGACTACAGGTTTTTTAGGAACTCCTTACCTGTGTTCTGTGTTGTCCGGATTCGGTTATCACGATCTCGCGTATACACTGTTAATGCAACAAACTTATCCTTCCTGGCTGTATCCCGTTACCGTGGGGGCCACAACCATATGGGAACGGTGGGACGGCAGAAAACCGGACGGAACGTTCCAGACACCTTCCATGAATTCCTTTAATCATTACGCCTATGGCGCGATTGGCGATTGGATGTACAGGGAACTTGCAGGAATAAATAATGCAGAGAACCCTGATGAAGCCGGATATAAGAAAATCGTGCTGACCCCGCACTTCACCAATACATATGTTTCGGATAAGGTTAAGGAGCAAAATAATAGTGAGGAGCTGACCGAAGTGAACGGGAGCCTCAAAACATATTACGGGGAGATTGTTTCGCACTGGAAAGTAAAAGGAAAGGAAATAACCTATAATGTCCGGATTCCGGTAAATACAGTCGCAGAAGTGCATCTTCCCGTAACGGATATCAATAAACTGAAAGAAAGTGGTATGTCAGTACCCGATATCGGGGAAATCGGAGCAGAGCCCGGCAAAACCGGAACAGTTCTTCGCCTGGGGTCCGGGAGTTATACCTTTGTTTTTGAAAAATAAGACCTGTTTAAATAACAGGAAACCGTAAGTTACAGGAAAGTTTAAAATGAGTTCAATATTTCCCGTGGTAAATCATTTCTTATGCTTTCACAATTTTATCCCGAAATGTTTTGTGTTTAAAAATAACGCATCAACCCTGAAGGTAACTACACCCGCCGAGGATACGATAGTGTTAATTTTGGGTATTTTTAATTGTATACCTGACATTTTTAAGGTGAAAAATTTTCTGTTTCACAATTATTGTTTAGTTTCGTGTAATCGATTGCATAATTTGTTTCGATCCTGGAGGCAGGAAAATCTTCCGGATAACAGTATAAAAATTAACTAAAACCCAACCTATGAAAATCAGAACTTCCGGTTTTCTGAAAGCCGTATACATCTTGTTAGTGTTGATGCCTCTTTGTTTTCAGTCCTGTAAAACAAACAATAAAGAGGATAAAAAGGATACCGGAGAAGTTGTTGATCCGGCGGATAAAATTATACAAGGTATCACAGTACCCGTTTTTCCGGATAAAACTTTTAATATCACCGATTTCGGAGCGGTCGCGGATGGCACCACCCTGAGTACGGATGCCTTCGAAAAAGCTATTGCCGCCTGCCATGAAGCGGGTGGAGGAAAGGTTATTGTGCCTTCGGGTAAATTTCTTACCGGGCCAATCCATTTGAAGAGTAATGTAAATCTTCATACCGAAGCGGGGGCAGTTGTCTTGTTCAGCAAAAATACCGAAGATTATCTGCCTGTTGTTCACACGTCCTACGAAGGGGTGGAATTAATGAACTATTCCCCGCTTATCTATGCATATGGGCAAAAAAACATAGCGGTTACCGGAAAAGGAACCTTTGACGGACAAGCCGATAAAACCAACTGGTGGCCGTGGTGCGGAAGTACCGGGTATGGCTATACCGAAGGAGACCCGCATCAAAGGAACGAACAGAATTTGCCACGCTTGCGTAAAATGAATGAAGAAGGTACTCCCGTTGCCGAACGGATCTTCGGTGAAGGACACCATCTGAGACCTACTTTCTTTGAACCTTTCGAATGTGAGAATGTATTGGTCCAGGGAGTAACCTTTACCAATGCACCTTTTTGGGTGATGCATCCCATTAAATCAAACAATGTTACGGTAGACGGGGTAACCGTAAGCAGTCACGGGCCTAATAATGACGGGTGTGACCCGGAATATGCGCGAAACGTACATATTAAAAATTGTGTTTTTGATACCGGGGACGATTGTATCGCCATAAAATCCGGAAGGAATAACGATGGCAGGCGCGTTAACATTCCGAGTGAAAATATCGTCGTGGAAGGATGTGAAATGAAGGACGGACACGGAGGCGTTGTCATGGGAAGTGAAATTTCCGCCGGGGTTAGAAATGTATATGTACGCAACTGTATTATGGACAGCCCCAACCTGGATAGGGCCATCCGGATAAAAACCAATACCCTTAGAGGCGGGTTCGTGGAAAATGTCTTTGTAAATAACATAGAAGTGGGCCAGGTAAAGGAAGCCACATTAAAGATTAATACCCATTACGCTATTTATGAAGCCCAGGAAGGAGAATACATTCCCGTAATCAAAAATATTCACCTGAAAGACGTGACTGTAAAGAACAGCGGTAAATATGGCGTGCTGATCCGGGGAAGAAAAGAGGCCAAAGTACAGAACGTAACTCTCGAGAACGTTACTATTGATAAAGCAGATACCATAATGTCCGTAGAACATTCGGATCCGGTAAAATTTGTAAATACCACCATCAATGGTGAAAAATTAGGAGAGGAATAGGTGCATGACTTTGCCGCCAGCATGTTAAACATGCGAATTAAGGATTGAAATTCAATATTTATAACCTTCAGGGGGTATATTTGATAAACAATCCTGCTCGTCCGGCGGGGAAATTGCATTTTAGTTATTGGTTATTAAGTTACTGAGTTATTCAGTTTATGGGTGTTGCCTAAATAACTCAGTAGCCTAATAACCCGACTGTTTTTTATGGAAAAACCAGTACTGACGGATCTTTAACTAAAACAAAAATCTGACCCTTAATTCACATTAAAATCATAAGGAATGAAAACCAAACCGGCTTTTCTGCTGTTGACTATATGCCTGTCGCTTCATGATTTTGCACAGGAAAAAAATAAGAGTATATGAAAAAAATGCTTTTCCTGTTATTACTGCCCATATCTTTTATCTCTGCTTCCGGCCAGGAGGTTGTAAAACCTTACCGGGAAATAGTCGTGTCAAAGGACGGAACTTCGGAATTTAAAACTATCCAGGGAGCGATAAATGCTACCAGGGACCTCGGGCCCGGTTTTGTGCTGATTACAATTAAAAAAGGAGTCTATAATGAAAAATTAGTTGTTCCGAGCTGGAAGACCAGGATTATCCTGAAGGGCGAGGACAGGGACGAAACCATCATTGTAAACAATGACTTTTCGGGTAAAATCAATTCCGCTACCGGAGCTAAATTTTCCACCTTTATTTCCTATACGTTGCTGGTTGAGGGTAATGATTTTATGGCGGAGAACCTGACTGTTAAAAATGCATCCTGCGGAGAAGGGCAGGCCGTTGCATTGCATGTGGAGGGGAACAGGGCCGTTTTCAGGAATTGTAATATACTCGGTTGCCAGGATACCATTTATGCGGCTACGGAAGGAAGCAAACAATATTATGACGGATGTTATATAGAAGGGACCACCGATTTTATCTTCGGAGAGGCCACCGCGGTTTTCAATAACTGCACCATAAAAAGTATACGTGATTCGTATATTACCGCAGCAGCGACACCCGAAAACCGTGATTTCGGATTTGTATTTGTAAAATGCTATCTCATCGCCGGGAAAGATGTAACCAAAGTCTTCCTGGGAAGGCCCTGGCGCCCATATGCACAAACAGTATTTATTTCCTGTAACCTGGGGCCGCACATAGTTGCCGAAGGGTGGAACCCCTGGAAAGGAGACAAAATGTTCCCGGAAAAGGAAAAAACGACCTTTTATGCGGAATATGAAAATACAGGTGAGGGAGCAGAAGTATCCGGCAGGGTTTCCTGGAGCCATCAGCTCCGTAAACAGGACGTCAAAAAATACACGTTACAAAATATGCTGAAAAGCAAGGGGAAAGAAAAGTTATGGTATAACAGAGGCCTGAACTGATTTTTTTCGTAAGTAGTTTTTAATACAAACCCGTTTTGCATAAATTAATATAACGGCAGGAATTAATTTCATTATTTACACATATTCTGTTAGAAATGAAAAAGGATATCCGACATTTTTCCGGAATGAACTATATTGACCGCATGAAAAAGATATGGATTGTGGCACTGCTTATTGCCGGTTTACAAAACGGAAATTCTCAACAGACCGGTAATATCCCCGGAATAGAAATACTGGAACAAGGCTTTATTTACGAAGAAGCACCTTTTCCGCAATGCCATTCCTCTACATTGGTATCATTGGACAATGGCGATATAATGGCCGCGTGGTTTGGAGGTACGCACGAACGCAATCCGGATGTTTGTATCTATTCGGCGGTATATGATGGTAAGACCTGGTCGGTACCCGAAAGAATAGCAGACGGGATTGTCCGTGACTCTGTGCGGTATCCTGCGTGGAATCCGGTATTATTTAAAAACAAAGGCGGGACCCTGTTTTTATATTATAAAGCCGGGCCTTCCCCAAGTGAGTGGTGGGGAATGTACAAAACATCGGAAGATAACGGCAAAACCTGGTCGGACGGGAAACAATTTCCGGAGACCATATTAGGTCCCATAAAAAACAAACCCCTTATGCTGGCCGACGGAAAAATAATCAGTCCCTCCAGCACTGAAGACGGGGGTATATGGAAGGTACACATGGAACTTTCCGAAGACGGGGGATATACCTGGGAAAAAGTAGCGGTTGATCCGGATTCGGATTATAAAGCTATCCAGCCGACCCTTATCAGGCTTGCGAACGGAACGATTAAAGCGCTTATACGGAGTGATCAGAATGTTATCCTGGCGAGTGAAAGTTCGGACGGGGGAAAAACCTGGACTTCATTAAAAAAGACCGGTGTGGCCAATCCCAATTCCGGGATAGACGCCGTAACCCTGGATAACGGGAATCATCTTTTGGTATATAACCCTATGGTAAGCGGTAAAGATTGGTGGGAAGGGAGAAACAGATTGAACCTGGCATTTTCTGCCGACGGCGAAAACTGGAAAGACATCTATATCCTGAAAAATCAGGATAAAGGTGAATACAGCTATCCCGCTATCATACAATCTGCCGAGGGTACGGTCTATGTTACCTATACATATAACAGGGAAAAGATAAGGTTTGTGAAATTGCGATTTACAGGATCCTGAATTTCTACAGATTCCGGAACATATTTTCAATTTGGTTGTTCAGTAATCACGCCTTGCCTTGCAGCCATGGTTTTAGCAAAGTGTTAATTTATTTTGGTAATGATCCGTTGTATAAACATAGCGGGATTTGATTTAGACCTATTTTCTTTTTTATTAATATAGTCGTTGTAACTATTAGTATCTTTACGAAAAGACAGTTCCGTAGATAAAGAATTATACAAAGAAACATTTATTGATATGAAATATTCGGAAGGAGAGATAATCAAGACACAGATAAGAGCCTGGGGCATTTGTATGTTTGTCGTCCTTGTCTCTTTACAGACCTGTAATTTATATGCGCAGGAGGGAGAGCATGTGCTATGGTACGATGAACCTGCTGCAAACTGGAACGAAGCATTGCCTATGGGTAATGGTCGGATCGGAGGAATGATCTTTGGAACGACGGACGATAAAATACAACTTAACGAAGAAACCGTATGGGCTGGAGAACCGGGAAATAATATACCTATGGATGTATATCCCCGGGTAGAGGATATCCGGAAATTGCTTTTTTCCGGAGAGTATAAAGAGGCCCAGGAGCTCGCCAATGAAGTATTTCCCAGACATGCGCCAGGAAACAGCAATTACGGAATGCCTTATCAAACCGTAGGAGACCTTCGGATTGATTTCGGTCATGATGACGTACAGGAGTATAAGAGAACTTTGGATATTGAAGAAGGCGTGGCCACAACAAGTTATACCCTGGACGGCGTGACCTACGAACGCGAGTATTTTGTTTCCTATCCGGACCAGGTAATGGTTGTTCACCTGAAGGCTGATCAGCCGGGAAAAATTTCCTGTAAACTTCATTTCGGGAGTGTACAGAAAAAGCATGAAGTTTCGGTAGAAGACGGTATGCTGGTCCTGAGAGGGACAAGTGGTGACGAAGCCAATAAAAAAGGAAGAGTAGATTTTGAGGCGTATGCCCTTCCGCAGGTAAAATCGGGGAAAGTTATAATTAGGGAAAAGGAACTCAAAATTGAAAATGCGGATGAAGCGACCGTCATTCTCAGTATAGGCACCAATTTTAAAAGTTATAAGGAACTGGCGGATAATGCCGGACAAAAGGCTATAGACCACCTGGAGGCGGTTAAAACAAAGTCGTTGTCGCAGATAAAGTCTGCACATATAAAAGATTATCAGGAATTGTATCACCGAGTGTCATTGAATTTCGGGCAACAGGATACCGAGATTTCCGGATTGCCCACGGACGAACGTCTGGAAAAGTTTACGGGAGATCAGGACCTCTCTCTGGTAGCCCTGTACTTTCAATACGGACGTTACCTGTTGATTTCAAGCTCACGCCCCGGAGGACAGCCCGCCAATTTACAGGGTATATGGAATCCCCTTCTTTCGCCTCCCTGGGATAGTAAGTACACGGTAAATATTAATACCGAAATGAATTACTGGCCGGCTGAGGTTACCAATCTTTCCGAATTGCACCAGCCACTTTTTAAAATGCTGGAAGAGCTTTCGGAAACCGGAAAGGAAAGTGCGCGTGAGATGTACCACGCCAGGGGATGGAATATGCACCATAATACGGACATCTGGAGAGTAACCGGGGTAATTGACGGCGGATATTACGGAGTGTGGCCCATGGGAGGCGCCTGGCTTACCCAGCATCTGTGGCAGCACTACCTGTTTACGGGAGATGAAGAGTTTTTAAAAAAATATTATCCGGTATTAAGGTCCGCGGCCAGGTTTTATTCGGATATATTACAGGAAGAACCGGAAAACAAATGGCTCGTCGTATCCCCTTCCATGTCTCCGGAAAATTCCTATCAAAACGGGGTGAGTTTAACCTACGGTACCACGATGGACAATCAATTGGTATTTGATGTGTTTACCAATGCCATCAAGGCTTCGGAAATTCTGAATACGGACAAAGCCTTGCGAAAAGAACTAAAAAAGAAAAGAGGACTTTTGCCCCCTATGCAGATAGGGCAATACTCCCAGTTACAGGAATGGATAAAGGATTGGGACCGAAAGGATGATAAACACCGGCACATTTCGCATTTATACGGCCTGCATCCTTCGGCACAGATATCCCCTTTCAGACACCCGGAATTATTCCGGGCGGCACAAAACACGCTTACTTACCGGGGGGATAAATCCACCGGCTGGTCCATGGGATGGAAAGTGAATTTCTGGGCACGCCTGCTCAACGGAAACCGGGCCTATGATCTTATAAAAACCCAGCTTACTCTGGTAAAAGACGGTACGGAAGAAGGAGGAACTTATCCTAACCTTTTCGATGCCCACCCGCCGTTCCAGATCGATGGAAATTTCGGATGCACTGCCGGGATCTCGGAGATGCTGTTACAGTCCCATGATGAAGCCCTGCATGTCTTACCTGCCTTACCGGACGCATGGAAGAAAGGAGAAATAAAAGGCCTAAAAGCCAGGGGAGGTTTCGAAGTATCCCTCCGATGGGAAAACAACCAACTGCAGACGGTAGGGTTGTTTTCAGGTTTGGGAGGTGTTTGCAGGATCAGGAGCGAGGTCCCTTTATTTGATGGGAATGGAAAAGAACCGGAAAAAGCTACAGGGGAAAACCCCAACAGGTTTTATCAGAATCCGGAAATTAAAACGCCGCTGGTATCCGCAAAAGCGGAGTTGACAGAACTCAATCTTCCCGGGTATTATGTGTATGATCTGGAAACGGATGCGGGAAAGACATATACACTGACCGCCAGGCCATAGCATATTTTAACACCTGAAGAAAGATCATCCGGGCAGAACAGCGATGTCCCTGTTCTGCCCGGATTGTTTTAACTATCTTTCTTGCGGTTTGTCCTATTCCTTATACAGGATCATTCCGGCATGATATAAAATACCGTCTTCAAATTCACCATCAGCGGTAAAACCGGTATCGTCTTTATAGTCGATGTGATTTCCCGTTACCTCATAACTTCCCCGGTACGCACTTTTCCGGTTTCCGCGTGCCTCATCATAGCGATTACCCGGTAGTAGTTCGTGACGGATGTATCCATCACTGGTTACCCACATACCGATATATTCTTGAGATTCTTCCATAGTTGTTTTCATATCCTCTTTATTTTTAGTGAAAAGTTGATTTAATGCCTCGTTATCCAGAAAAGCAGTGACCTTTATGATTTTTCCGTTTTCCAATTGTAGCTTCCAGGCGTATTCGTTTGTATAAACTGCCCCGTTTTTGGTCTGTGCCGTGCCTTTCCAGTGCAGCCACACGGTTCTTCCTTCCGCAGTGATACTTATAAGTTCCGGGATTATCTTACCGTTCAATTGTTTATTTATAGGAATTACGGCATTATCCATAAAATCCTGTTTATCTTTATAAGTACCCGAAAACATACCGCTTCCGGTTACGGTCCATACTGTGTTATCGTCGAGAAGGTCAAAGAAATTTCCCGTTCCTTGCCGCCATTGTTTAAATACATGGTATATAAGTTCCCTGTTCGCGGAATTTTCCGGGGGATCCTTCTTTTCTGCCGATGAAGCACAGGACAGAAGGAGAATAACTATAGTGATCAGAGGGATATTTAACCTTTTCATTTTGTTGTTTTTTAAGACAAAACAAAAGTAAAAAGGAGGATAACGGAAGACTAACTATAAAGAAACCAGACCTTACGAAATTCAAACATTTTGAGAGTTCCCTGAGATAAGGGATAGATACCCTTTAAGAAAGCAGGGGGGCGATTTCCGGATGCCTGTCAGCGGCTTAAGAGTTTGAAAAGTGTTTTCTATCGGAGCAATTCCAATGCCTGCAAAGCTTCTTTTATATGATTGTCTGCACGGATAAAATCGCGAAATTTATGTATTATCATCCCTTGTTTGTCAACCACAAAAGTCTCTCTTCCCGTAAGGAACAGCATATTTTTGATCCCGAACTGTTTCAGAATCTTATTGTCCGGATCACTTAGGAGTGTAAAAGGTAAATGGTGCTTCTGCCCGAACTTTTTATGGCTTTCTACACTCCCGGAATTGATGCCGATAACACGAATGCCGGCGCTTGTAAATTCTTCAAAATGATCCCGGAAAGCACAGGCTTCTTTAGTACAAACAGGGCTGTCATCTTTCGGATAAAAATAGATTACGGCTCCTTTTTCTCCCAGATCTTGAGGAAGATTTACCGGTTTTCCATCCTGGTCCTTCAGCGTAAATGAGGGAATTACATCCCCTTTTTTAAGAGTCTCTCCCGGTTTTCCGAATAATGTCATAGCCGTACTGATATTGTGATTCTTTATGCCCCTACGGGCTTTTTGTAAAGATATGATATTCATCCGATACGGATTCTCCTGCCTGGCAAGTCCTGTCATTATGAAAGTATTTTTATTGGTCTCAATTCCGGGTCCAAAACCCCAGGTATGGTGGGGGTATCCGTGGCAAAACAGGCTTACGGACTGCTCTAAACCTATAGGATTAAAGTCCGGGAGTAGTTTAGTGACCGGAAATAAAAACGGTAAATAATCAAATTTTCTTTAATGTTTCCTTTTATCTCTTTAAATTACGGGCAAAGCGGACAGATAACAATGAAAAACGTCGTGATTATCGGTGGTGGGGCCTGTGGCTCGGCTGCACTTATAGAACTCCTTATCCAGAGTATCGCTAAAAAATTTGAAAAGCAGATCAGCTTTACACTCATAGAACGCAGTGATCGGGTTGGATACGGGCTGGCTTTCGGAACCGAACAAAAATCACATTTATTAAATACACAGGCCGATCTTATGGGGATATATGCCCACGAACCCGGTCATTTTGCAGCATGGCTCCGGGAACACGGAGGGCAGAGGAGAAATGATGTTAAAGGAGACAGCAATGAGGAAAATGCCTATACCAGCAGAATATTGTATGGGCATTATGTGTCGCAAGAACTGGAAAAAACGATCGAAAAAGCACAGCAACACGGAATATCTGTAGCAATTATCCATAGTGAGGCTATTACGATAGACCGCCTGGAAAATGAACAACTTTCCGTAGCATTGACAAATGGCTCCTGTGTAGTAGCCGATGAGGTCCTTCTGGCTCCCGGGACTCCCAAGCCCAATTCTTTTAAGGAATTGCGGGAATACAAGCAATATATAGATTTTCCGTGGCCTTCGGAACGGCTTCTGGAAGGGACGGGGCAAGCAGATCATGTAGGTATACTGGGAACCAGCCTCAGTGCCATAGATACCGTTCTGACCCTGATAGATAACGGGCATACCGGAATGATCACCATGTTTTCACCGGACGGTATGCTGCCCAGGGTACAGCCCGATGAGAATAAAGAACTCGACAGAAGTTATCTTACCCTGGAAAACCTGCACAAATTACAACGACAGTACGGACACCAGCCTACGGTTAAGGAATTGTTCCGGCTTTTTATAAAGGATGTGGAAGCTGCGGAAGGGAAAAAGCCGGACTGGAGTGCAATGAATCGCTATGGCAAAGATCCCTTGCCACTGCTGGAGCAGGATATCAGAATTGCGGAAAAGGGGGGAGATTCCGTTTTGAATATGGCATACGCCCTTCGCTATGACACTTCTGCTATATGGAGCTGGATGGATATGGAACAACAACTGATGTTTAATACATGGCTCGGAAGATACTGGACGATAAACCGGCATGCCATACCTTTGTACAATGCTAAACGGATAGCGAAATTGATACGGCAAGGAAAACTGGAAGTCATAGCCGAAAATAAGAAGGTAGCATTTGACGAGAAAAAAAAGCAATTCCGGATAAGTACATCAAAAAACGGGATACACTATACGGACCGGTTGGTGAATGCCACCGGGAGTGCGGGTAAACTGGAAAAAATGGATAATATTTTACTGGAGAATCTTTTACATAAAAAATATCTTCAACCGCATCCGCTGGGCGGAGCTGTGATCAATCCGCATACTATGCAGTGCGTTTCGGAAAAGGGCGGAGAACATATTTACGGAGTTGGCCATTTGGTAAACGGCATGTTAATGGATGTGAATGCCGTGTGGTTTAACGTAAAAACCACAGCAAGGCTGGCCGGAGAGCTCATTTTCAAAATCACCGGCGATGGGCGCATTTAAGTCACTTTACTTCACTTTACTGCCTTATCTGTGTTTTATTCCTATCGGCTTTATTCTGAGCAAAAAGAATATGATCCCCAAGGCCTACATCAGCAAGCCCCTGCTTTTCGTATTGTTGCCTGTTCTGGTTATTGACAAAGTGCTGGAAGCCAGTGTGTCTAATATTGCTATTCTTGCTGTTATTTCTTTTTTACTGTCCTTCCTGATGCTGATCCCCGCCATCCTGGTAAAGCGTAAACTGGAATCTTCCCTGAATATTAACATACTGAAAAGCAGTTATGCCTATTTTAATGTCGCCTTCTTCGGGATTCCGGTAGTGACCGCCCTTTTCGGGGAAGAAGGCATAACTGTTCTGATCTGTATTTATATAGGTTCTGCACTATACGGTAATATCTTCGGATATATCCAGGTAGCCAAATCGAGATACACTACAAGAAAAGCTATTAAGGAAGTGTTCAGAGTGCCTTTTATCTATGCCATTTCCGTGGCCGTTATCCTGAAGATTTTTAACGTAGAATTACCGGAAGTGATGGGTTCTGTCAGTAGTATTTTGGGAGTCATTGTTTCGGTTGCGGGGATGACAATTATAGGGATGAGCCTGACCAATATAAAATTCGGAATGATTTCCTGGGGTTACTATGCCAGAATATTGGGCATTCGTGTCCTGGCCGCTATTCTTATTGTTATACTTTTGCTATCGCTGGAATTCTGGCTGGTGGACGAGCTGCAAAGTGAAGAAAGACAGGTAATGGCCCTGATCTCACTTTTTCCGATAGCCGTTAATCTCGCGGTTTTTGCCTCTTTTCTGAATTCCTGGGAAGAAGAGGCGGCATTGCTCATTTTGTTTTCAACGGGATTGTCGCTTATCCTTGTCCCCACCGGAGCAGCTTTTTTGCAATTCCTCATAGGACGGGGAATTATTTAATTTTTTTATTTGTATTTCAATGTGTTACGTTATAACCGTAGCCTTTCTCCAGATTACTTCCCGAAACCGGCTAAAATTCCAGATTCTTTCCTAATTCCGGCTTTTACTTTGCTTTATCATCTAATAAAAATGACTATGAGATTATCGCTGAGTATGCTGTTTCTCGGGTTATTATATATGCCCGTATTTGCCCAGATAACACCTCCCGGCCTGGGAGAAGTAAACAGTTCCGGATGGTTTGCGGTAGGGGTAAAGGAAGACCTGAATACAGAAAAGCACCTTACATCCACCACCTTTATAGGGATAGGAAGTACCAATAGTCCGGAAAATGACAGTCCTTTTGAAAGGGGAACTATTTACGTAATCAACCAGGAGATTGAACACCAGTTTACCAAACACTGGAAGTATTCCGGGGCATTGAGTTACCGGTGGCAAAACCAGTTTGACGAAGAACCTCCTTATGACGGCCGGCAGGAAATAAGGATTTACGGCCGTTATTCTTATCTGCACCCGGCAGCATTCGTCAGCTTTTCGTTTACCTTTCGTCCGGAATTGAGGTTGTTCTATACTTCCGGTTTCGAACCCTATAAGAAAAAAGCACAGTTTCGTACCAGGTTTAGTAGCAAAATGACCATAAACCTCAATCCGGATAAAACCCAAAGACTGATAACTGCCGCGGAAGTTCTTTACGCCTCCGATAGAAAGGAGCACTGGGATACATGGGAATACGGCGAAAGCAGGTTTTCTATCTATTATTCTTTGAACATACCAAGGCATAACCTAACTTTAAATTTCGGTTATATGAACAACCTTCTCGGCAACGACTTCTCTAAGGATGCGCATTACGTTGCCTTTGATATCATGTTTAAAAACCTGTTCCATTCGTGAAAACAGAAAGTCTTTTTTGCGAAATCAACTTTTTTAAGATGGTATTTCTTCCTCCTGATATGTGCAGATTTGCCAAAAGAAAGGAATTTTACACGGTATTCTTTTCTACCCAGTATAGGAACTGTTTTTTGTAGTGTCGACCCACGGGAATGTATTTATGGTCGACTTGTATACCCGCAGGCGTAAATTTAGAAATGTGCTCAAGGGAAATGATATAAGAGCGATGAATACGCATAAAATGCTGTCCCGGAAGCTTTTCTTCGGCCTGGGAGAGGCTCATCAATGTGAGATAGGTGCCGCAGGAGGTAACCAGTTTTACATGGTTTTTAATACTTTCAATATAAAGGATATGCTTTAAATATATCTTGACGAACTCCCGGTCCGACTTAATATAAATAAAAGGTTCCGATAGCAGCACACGATCGTCAGCAGGAGTTTCCCGGGGGATGTTCAGTGGTTTTTGATGCTGTTTGTACACCTTGGCAATGGCTTTGGTAAACCTCCCGAACGAAATGGGTTTTAACAGGTAGTCGGTAATTTCCAGCTCATATCCGTCCAGAGCAAATTCCCGGTGAGCAGTAGTGAGAATGACGGCCGGGTGGTCGTGAAGCGAATGAAGGAACTGGATACCTGATATTTTTGGCAGCTGTATATCCAGGAACAAAATGTCTACCGGGTTTTTCTGCAGACTGGTAAAGGCATCCATAGCATTATTGTGAACACCCGTGATCTCCAGGTCACTGAAATGCCCGATATAGCTTTCCAGCACTTTTACCGCTGGCTGTTCGTCTTCTACGATCATACACTTCATAAGCTTATCTTTAAGTTTATCAAAAAAGTCTCGTTTTTGGTTGTGCTGAGGTGGTGTTTTTCCGGGTAAAGCAGTTGCAATCGCTTTTTTACATTGTTCAGCCCTATTCCGCTTTTCACTCCCGAATTCCCGTTGTTGTTTTCGGGCAGACTGTTTTCCACGATAAAGGTCAGCTGATCATCATCTGTTTGTAAATGGATGCGTATCCATGAGTTTTTCTCATTTTTAAATACTCCGTGCTTAAAGGCATTTTCCACAAAGGGAACCAGCAGTAGCGGGGCAATGGCTTTTCCCTTGATATCACTGTCTACCTCAAAAGACAGATCGACCCTGTCGCCATACCGTATTTTTTCCAGTTCGATATAATTCCGGATAAGTGCTACTTCCTTTTTCAATGCCACCAGGTCTACATTACACTCATACAACATATAGCTCAGCATATCGGATAATTTTAAAATGGCCCCGGCCCCGTTTTTATCGCCCGAAAGCACTATGCTGTATATATTGTTTAGCGTATTGAAAAGGAAATGGGGTTGTAACTGGTTTTTCAGAATCTGGAGTTCGGCATCCATTTTATCTTCCTTTAACTGTGCATTCATTCGTTCCTGCCGGAGATACCGCTGTATCATTTTAATAACCACAACCAGGGAGGCTACGTATACCAGGTCAATAGCCCTGAAAAAGGTTTTGACCGACCAGAATTCGGTAGGTTGCCCCCAGGCGATCTGGGGAAAATTGGACAGGAGGATCACGAGGAAGCCCACCCCCAGAAAAGCGAAGAACAACATCAGGAAAAAAAGGGTGCCGTACTTTTTTTGAGAGAGAAATTTTGGGAACAGGTAATAAGCTACGAAATAGGCGTAGGGCACTTTTACGGTCATGAAGATGAGTTCCAGCAGAAACCATTGCAGGTAGTCTGTCTCGTAATAGGAAGCGTTGATCACGCAATAGAAAGTCAGCCAGCAACTCCAGTAAATGATGTGCCTGGCAATCCGCTCCGGTGGCCAGCCTTTATATTCTTTTTCGAAAGAGAGCATATGTTCTTTGCTTATACAAGATTACAAATTAAGCTTCAGGATCAGAATGAAATAAGTACGAAGGTCTATATACGATATACAGACAACCACTTTTATAGTATAAAATACCACTTTTGTACAGCATGCTTATACCCGGGTTTCCCGGTACTTGTATGCAAAATAGTGATAATTTAAGGAATGGAATTAAGGAAAAGCTCAAATTTATAATTCGGATTTTCCGACTTTTGTGTTGACGGCGGATACTATTATTTGCTCACAAGGTTCTTATAGACCACAGTATTTAAAAATTCATCTTTTCTCTGTCGGGAAACAGGAAGTGCCGTATGGTTAATGTAAACCCGATTTCCCTTTATCAGATCGATATGCGAGAGGTGTACCAAATAGGATTTATGTATTCTGAAAAAAGAATCTTTCGGGAGAATATTCTCCATGAAAGTCATAGTTTGATGTATGACGAGAACTTTATCCCTGAAGTGTAATTTCAGGTAATTTTGCATGCTTTCCACATAGAGTATGTCCATCCATACGATCTTCATAAAAGAATCTCCCTGGCGGATGTACATCGGGGAGTCGGGGTCTTCACCTTTATTCCGGAGATTAAATGTTTCCCGGGCTTTTAATACCGCCTGGAAAAAACGCTTAAATGTAATGGGTTTCAACAGGTAGTCTACTACCTGTAGCCTGTAGCCTTCCAGGGCATACTCCGAATGGGCCGTAGTTAAAATGGTCAGGGGAGGAGTATCCAGGGATTCCAGGAATTCCATTCCCGAGAGATGTGGCATTTGAATATCTAGGAACATCAGATCTACGGTAGATTTTTTGGTGTATTCGGCGGCTTCCAATGCAGAAGAACACACCCCGGCAACTTCGAGGAAACCCAGTTTGTCTATATACGAAATGATCCCTTCCCTGGCAATGGGTTCATCATCCGTCACCAGGCATTTCAAAACGGTATGGTCTGTAGGTTTTGCAGGCTGTTCTTCCATGATCTACAATGTGATGTTTAACTGAATAGTATAGGAAAGCGCTGTTTCACGGATATGCAACTTATGATTTCCGGGGTAGAGGATTTCCAGGCGTTCTTTGATATTCTTCAACCCCAATCCCGAGGCCGAAGCATTCTTTTTTTGTAGCTGCCGTGTCGATTTTGAATTTTCGACTTCGAGATAAAAGGAATTCCTTTTTTGTTCTGCAAATACATTAATATATCCTTTTTCCGACAGGGAGCGGGAAACATGTTTAAAGGCATTTTCGATAAAAGTTATAAATAACAAAGGTTGTATTTCTTTTTCTCCGTCTTTGATCTTCCAGGTACAATGCACCTTTAACGCATCTCCCCATCTCATTTTTTCCACCTCAATGACATCTTTGAGAAACTGTACTTCCTGGTTTAAAGATACCGATTCCTTTTTGCCGTTATAAAGCTGGTAACGGAGTATATCGGAATATTTGACCAGCAGGGCAGAGGCCAGTTCCACATCTTTTTGCATCAGAATATGAATGTGGTTCAACACATTGAACATAAAATGCGGGTTGATCTGTTCCTGAAGAATTTGAAGCTGGCTCCTTAAGTGTGTTTCTTGCAGTGTGGTATGTTCGTAATAGAACCGGAGCCCGCAAAAACCGAGATTGACCAGAAGAGATGTTGGTACTGCGCTCATAAATTGTAAAAGCAGGGAATCTGTATCCACCGATGGTGAAGAGGTGAAAAAACCATTTTCTTGCAGCAGCATAAATCCTTGATCGAATAATGCATATATAAATGAAAGAATTATGGACAACCCCAGGAACCAACCGACAAAAACATTCATTTTTTTAGTGTACATCGCCTTTGGTAACAGGCGGTTGCTCAAAAAATTGGTTATTGGTATTGTTGGTGTAAAAATACATGCAGTCAATAAAAGGGCGGGCAGAAGTGGGTGACGATTTTGAAACTGTACCCAAACCAGGAAAACGATGATCGTCCAGATCAGGATAATGAGGCGTTTATAGCTTCTGAAAAAATAATTTTCCATTTATATAAAAATTGTAATCCATTGATATGTAATTGTTTATGTTGTCCCAGTAAATGTCGGGAGATATTGGCCTTTGCCTGTTGAATGTCTGCTAAGGACGTTACTGTTGCAAAATTAACAGATAATACCATTGGACCGTTACTATTCGTCAAAGGAGTATTGCCATTCGTCAAATGTATTTTAACAAGGGGACGTTGCCGCTAATATTTGCAGGGTCAAATCCATATGGAGATGATTTTAACTGTTAAAAACAATGACTATGATAACAATTATGAGACTGTTTTGCATAATTTTATTAACCCTGCTGTCCGCCGGATTAAATGCCCAGGTGGAGCTGAAAACAGAGTATATAGGTTCTTCTGGTTTTAGGGATGCGGATAACAACAAAACGGGCGGCAAGGGGGACGCGAAAATATTTTCGGTGAATGCCAGAATCCCGTTTTCCGTAAAAATGAAGGAAAACAACAAACCTACAGTATGGGGCTTGGGCGTAGGAGGAAGCTATACATCCTTTAATAACGAAAATATGGATAGAGCACTTGGCCCGGATAAAATAGTGAATGCACAGGTAGGCCTGTTCCATATGAGGCCAATTGGCGAAAAATGGTCTATCCTCGTTATGCTGGGCGCAGGGGTTTATACCAGTCATACTGAAGTGTCGGATGTGCAATTAAATAATGTCCTGGGCAATGGTGGTGTGATATTTATATGGCATTTAAGGGATAACCTGGATATAGGGTTGGGTCCTGTCATAAATAATATAGTCGGATACCCCATGGTCTTTCCCGGATTTTACTTCAATTGGGAATTAAACGGGCGTTATGAACTCAAGGCTTCCGCGGTGGACGGGCTTGCCGTTTCGGCAGGGATGCAACTACACGAAAATTTCAAGTTAAAACTAATAGCAGAACTCAACGGAACACTGGCATTGGAAAAAATTGACGGCAAAAAGATGATGTTTACACATCAGTACTTCGTGGTCGGTCTTCAACCCGAGTTCATTCTCGGCAAATCATTTTCTATCCCTGTTACCGCAGGTATTTCCGCCGGAAGAGAAGCGTATTACCAGGAAAGAAATTTGAAGTCCATATTTAAAAGTGATGATGATAACCGTAATCCCCGTTTTTCTGCTGCCCCCTATTTTTCGCTTGCCCTGAAGTACAAATTCTGATACGTTTATTTTTTTTATTATCTTCCGAGGGAAAAGCACGACTACCGGTCTATAGCTTTTTTAACTTTAAATTTTTAATACGTGATAAAAATCATTTTTGCATAATTTGACCGAAAAATCAGTTTATCTCCTCCCGATAATATCGGGACTAAAGGGAGCCTGATTTCCCTCGTCCCGATATTTATCGGGATGCTCTCTTTAGGGTTGGGGGTGCAAATCGAGGAATTACGCGGGAACTCAATTTTTGTCATATACTAACCCTCAAATTTTATACTATGGACTTTAAGCGGTTGTTCCGGTTTCTACGGGACCTGAACAAAAACAACCACAAAGAATGGATGGATGCCAACCGGAAAGAATACCATGCTGTCAGGGATTCTTATAAAAAATGGCTGGAAGCCCTTGATAACGAGCTTTCAACAACAGATACGGATTATGAACATACCCCGCCGGGAAAAGCATTAAACAGGATAAACAACAACCTGTTGTACCATCCGAACAGGCCCGTATATAAGGACAATTTCGGAGCGGTACTGGACAAATCGCCGTATAAGAGCGAATTTTATATTCATCTCGGTATTTCGGAAAGTTTTATTGCAGGAGGTTTTTACCGTCCGGACAAAGGAATACTTACCAGTATCCGGGATGCTATAGATTACGACGGGGAAGAGTTGCAAAAAATCCTGAACAAACCTTCTTTCCGGAAACTATTCCCGGACGGGTTATACGATGATCGTCTGAAAACTACTCCTAAGGGATATGACAAGGAACATCCGCATATAGATCTTTTGCGGAATAAGAGTTATGTTGTGACGCATGACTTTAAGGAAACAGAGATCACTTCTCCCGGTTTTAAGGAAGAAGTGATCTCCGTTTACAGGGAATTACTCCCGTTTCGCAATTATCTGAGCAGGGCCATTACGGTATAATGATGTTATTCAGCCGGAAAGCCGGGATCTTTTTTTACTTCTTCTATTTGTAGAGTATGCCTGGCACTATGTGCCGCGATAAACAGGGTAAACTGATAGGCATCGATAGCACCGAAGGGAGAATCGGTAACGTGATTACGCATATCTTCCACAGAGGTGCTCTTAATGTACTTTTTCATCTTTGCCCTTTGTTTTTCTAAAGCCTGGAGGGCCTGTCTGGCATTGGTGTATTTGTCGGAAGGCTGTATTTCTTCCGGAGCCTGGGCTTTCTGGCTGCGGTCGGTCATCCCTTTGATGAGGTCTTCATCGGTTATATTTATTTCCTCTCTTCGTTCCGGATTGGCAGGCTCCTTCATCAGTGTGTTCACCATATCGAAAATATACCCTTCAGTGAGTATAATGTGTTCCAGGCACTGGGCTACTGACCATTTATCCGGGGCGGCCTTGAACTTCAATTGTTCGCTGCTTAGCCCTTTTACGTTCTGCAACAGGTTTTTGTTAGTCTCTTTGAAATAGTCCAGCAGAACTTGTTTGTCATCTTTGGCAATTACCGTTGGGTTTGCCCGATTATTCGTGCGGATGGTGTCCTTTGTACTGAAAGCGGTCAGTATGGCAAAGGCCGCAATAAGGATACTTACTTTTCTCATGGTTCCTGATTTTAGTTTTTTGGTATGAATAAAATAAAGCAATGGAATCTTAAATTCCGGGAATTAATGGTCTTGCTGGTTTTGGATCCGGTTTGCACCTGTAATATCCTTTTTCCGGAAAGGGATGAGGGTACGTAGACGTTCGTCGCAAAGATAT
The DNA here is from genome assembly GCF_052983395.1 of Sinomicrobium halophytocola. NCBI lineage: Bacteria > Pseudomonadati > Bacteroidota > Flavobacteriia > Flavobacteriales > Flavobacteriaceae > Sinomicrobium > Sinomicrobium halophytocola. The sequence continues at coordinate 99,362 of NZ_JBRKIT010000043.1, read as the reverse complement.
ACGCCAAGCCATACCAGTATGCCGAAAATGACAGCGAAATAAACCGGTTGCTCCACACGAAAATGTGTTGCCGTCGCCCCGCCCAGATAAGCTGTAAGTAAAATGGCCCCTAGTACGGAAGTTCGGGGAACGATGTAGAGTATAGTACAGATCAGTAAAACAATTCCCATGGGCATTACCGAACTTTCCGGATAACCCAATGCTATGGTCCCTTCTACAGAAGGTGTGGCCCTGACTATCTTCATAATAGCGTCCAGCAGCAGGAACAAGGTTAGTAAAGTACTGATGATCTTCCCTGCCCAGAACATTTTTTTTGATAATTTCTTAGGTGTTTCCATTTGTCTTTGTTTTAATTTTTCCCAGTTGATATTGTAGCTGTCCTCTTCCCATTGTCCGATTAGCCTTTTAAAAAGGACGTTCTTCGATTCTGGTATTTTCCATACCAAAGGTTTTATTCGGAACGATTGTTTATCCGGATCACATATGAAGTGATCTCTTTAATCTTAGGGTTTTTAAATCCACTGAACATATACACATCACAAAAGGCGTGAGAAGGACCGTTTTCGGACTGTATTATCCCGTTTACGGCGGCAGTCCTGCCATGTGTGATAATATGTTCGATCTCCACTTCGGTTTTTCCTTGGTGTTTCATTTCCTTAAGGGTTGCGATGAAGGCTTCTTTGCCCCGGACATAACGGTCGCCGGGAATATTCCAGATTATGTTTTCGGTAATATTATCCACGAGGTAACCGGTGTCGCTTTCGACAAAGGCCTGGTTGAACTTTCGGAGGAATTTTTCTTTTTCGGTCACGGATTCTGTTTTTCGGATTAAACATTAGGAAATATTTCCTGTCATTTCTCTAGCTAGACCTGTACTGTTTTCCAACGTCCTTTTTTAAAGAGCCATAAAGTGTACAGCCCTACGGCGGTCTCAGAGATAAATACTGCCCAGAATACCCCGGCGTGTTCCCAGCCCAGGGTAATGGCCAGTAAATAGGATAAGGGGATCTGGATTAGCCAGAAAAACACAAGGTTTATCCTGGTTGGGGTCCTGGTGTCCCCGGCCCCGTTAAAAGCTTGTACAGACACCATCCACCATCCGTATACAAAATAGGAATAGGACAGAATACGGAGCCATTCGCCCCCGATAGCAATAACCTGGGGATCTTCTGTAAACAAACTCATCAGCGGTTGGTTAAAGAAAAAATAAACAATAGAAACCCCGATGAGAAAGATCATATTGTAAAAACCTATCTTCCATACGGCAGATTCCGCGCGTTCCGGGTTTCCGGCACCCAGGTTTTGCCCTACAAGTGTTGCTGCGGCATTGGAAAGTCCCCAGGCCGGCATTAGGGTGAACATCATGATGCGAAGTGCTATAGTAGATCCTGCAACGGCCTCACTACCCACATCGGCGAGAATACGCATGAGGAATATCCAGGAGGTCATGGCTACGATCATCTGCCCGATACCACCCAGTGAAGTGCGGAGTATATTTCGTATCATTCCGGTATCCCAGTAGAGTTGGGAAAGTTTGGCACGAATATGTTTTCCGCCCTTAAAAAGTAACCATAATTGAGTGATAACACCCACGCCCCGACCTATATTGGTGGCAATGGCCGCTCCCTCTATCCCCATTGCAGATACAGGGCCCCAGCCGAAGATCAGTAAAGGGTCCAGTATTATATTGATCCCGTTGGATATCCAGAGGATACGCATGGCAATGGCCGCATCGCCTGCACCTCGGAAAATGGCATTTATGACAAATAACAGCATAATCACGGCATTACCGCCAAGCATCCATTGTGTGTACCTGTACCCGTGTTCCAGACTCCACGGATCAGCACCCATGAGTGTGAGCAGTTCTTTTGAAAAGAATATACCACCTACAGCGAATGGAAGGGAAGCCAGAAGCCCCATAAAAATAGCCTGTATTGCCGAAGTACCTGCGTCTTCCTTCTTCTTTTCACCGATCCTCCTTGCAATAATGGCGGTAATGGCCATAGAAAGGCCCATAGCTATGGAGTAGAGCAGGAACAGGTAAGTTTCCGTAAGACCTACGGTAGCAACAGCAGAAGGCCCGAGTTTACCGACAAAATAAATATCTACTACAGCAAAGGTGGATTCCATGACCAGCTCCAGTATCATGGGAACTGCCAGGAGGAAGATGGCCTTTTTAAGGCTTACCTTCGTATAATCGGCCTCGGTGCCCACAATGGCACTTTTGAGCGCTTTGAAGATTGAAGACCCGGAAAGGTTTTCTTCGGGCTCGTTGTTTTGTTCCTCGATGGAGTCCATTATTTTTTTGTATTTAAGGTTTAAGGAGTCTGTGTCTGGGATACTCCCTCCTGAGTGAGATTTAAATGCTCCGACGCTTAATCTATGGTTTCCGTCTCATACCCCTTGTCCCGATAATTATCGGTATGCCCCGGGTAGTTTACTTTTCTTCGGCTAGTTCCTTTACTTTCCGAAGTGCCTTGGGCCACAGGTTTGCAAACATGCTTTTATGCTGATCGTCGATATCCATCTCCACGACCAGTTCGGTTTTCCCGTTAACAGTTTTCAGGGCGTAGTTCTCCACTCCGCTCCATTCTTTGGCCTGTGCACTTTCTGTATCCTCCACACCGTTCTTGTAGATACCTATATGGTGGAATGACATAAACTCTCCCGGGATATTTTTTGCTATGGTTGAAATCATGCCTTCCCCGGAATCCCCGTCAATAAAAAGTACTTTACTTCCCTCTTCCCACTGATCTGTTTTCACCTGCGAACTTTCACTGAAAGGAGCAGTCCATACCGGGTAGGTCTCCTCGTCCCAAAGAATATCCCACACTTTTTCCCGGGATGCATTGATAGCGATCTGAAATTTTTCCATGATTAAAAACCTTTATAAGTTAGTAATAAATTTGAATATGTATGTTGAGGTTGCCACTCAACCCGGAGACAGGCAAACAAGAAACCAAGTTACAGGTTACAAATCAAATCAGTAACCTGTAACTCAACCCACTTACTGCATCTTGTTTCCGGTATAATTCAGTTGCCAGTGTACGCCGAACTTATCAGTGCAGGCACCATATTTTTCCGCCCAAAACGTTTCTTCCAGAGGCATTACCACAAGGCCTTCCTCGGATAATTTACTGAAAAGGGTCCCGGCTTCTTCGGCACTGTCAGTCTCCAGGGTGATATGCATATTGTTCCCCATCACTGTTTTATGGCCGTTGCACAGGGATTCTACCACATCTGTTCCCATGAGTATGGAGTTTTCGCCCAACGGAAGGGAAACATGGCCTACCATGTTTTTCTCTGCTTCGGAAAGGGACGGAAAATCTTCCGATGGCGGAAAATCTTTATAGCGCATAATTCCTCCCATAAATTCACCGCCGAATACGGATTTGTAGAAGTTAAAGGCTGCTTCTGTCTTGCCTTCAAAGTTCAGATAGATATTTACTGCTTTCATGATTAAAAATTTTATAGATAAATTATTTGTTTTCAGTGTTGTAAACCTTTGGTTCGTCATAGCGCATGGCATTTTTTCCCAGGCCCCTCCGGAGAACACCAATCTGGCCGATGTGGTACGCCTGATGATGGTTAAAGAAAGCCCATAACCCGGCTATGGTATTTTCAAAAATTGTACTCAGCGTAGTATCACCGATAATCCCATCCATAGGAGGCGGGGGAAGATGGTGAAGAATATCTTTAGGTATTTGTTCCAGTCCCTTCCGGATGTCTTTATAGAGACGGTTCCATTCATAAACGATTTCACTGATGTCCGGATAGGTACTATTATCCATGGCCCGGGACCCACTTGCCGGAGAGAAAAGCGCGTGCCATTTTTCTTCCGGATGCAGCCCTGCCAGGTAGGCAAAACCGTATTGGGTACTCATCAGGTGACCGGCGATATACTTAATATGGTTCATTTTGGTATTGCCGTTTACCCTTGTGTTGGTCTCCCCGTCCGTAAGGTCTTTCAGGACATTGTTAAAAAGCCTGTGGTGAAGGTCAAACTGCATTAATAGTTCGGTTTGCATGGCAATACGTTTTAAGATTAATACAAATCTCGGAAAGAAAATGCCTGCTTGTAAAGTGCATAATTGCCAGATTGAGGGGGTGTTTGTGACAAAATTTGTTTATTTTTGATTAAATCCGGACCTAAGTGCCGGAATTTTAGTGTTTTCCGGTCTGTGGGGAAAGATGACTTCCGGAAGTCGGGACGTATATGGTAATGTTTATTTCGTATGATTCTTTGGGCATGACTCACGATGATGTTAGTTATATATAGGATGAGGGCGTGAAACCTAACGCAGTAGTTCAGTTTAGCTGATTTCCGACTTCCATCCGACCTCTTAAAATTTATTGTAAGCTTGTCGAACTAACAAATAAGAAAATAAGCAGATGAAAAAAGTATCTCTTCTCGTATATGAAGATGCCGTGTTATCTGCACTTTCCGGTGCGGTAGACATCTTTACAGGGACGAACAGGTTTATGGAGAGCATGGGGGATACAGCGCCTTTTGAATTGGAACTGGTGAGTGAAAAGGCCGGGGATATCCGCCTGTTTGCCCCGGCGAGTTTTATTTGCCGGAAAACCCTGGTTGAGTCAGAGAATACCGATCTTATTATTGTTCCTGCGTTTAACGGAGACGCTGCGGAAGTATTGGAAAAGAACAAGGCATTGGTAGAGTGGATTAGACAGATGAGTGAAAAAGGATCGGAAGTTGCCAGTCTTTGCTTTGGCAGTTATTTTCTCGCGGAAGCCGGACTATTGTCAGGAAAACCGTGCACATCGCACTGGCTTGCCATTCCAGGTATGAAAATGCGTTACCAGGATATTGACCTGATGCCTGATATGGTGATTACGGACCGGGAAGGGATCTACACCAGTGGGGGAGCATTTTCATCTTTAAACCTGATACTTTACCTGGTAGAGAAATTTTGCGGCAGGGAAATAGGTATACAGGTCAGCAAGATGTTCTCTATAGATATGGACAGGGTGAACCAGGCCCATTTCAGCGTTTTTCAGGGACAGCATCAGCACGAGGACAAGGAGATACTGAGGATTCAGAAATACATAGAAGAAAACTATAATGCCCAGGTATCCGTAGAGGATATTGCGGAAAAGGCTAATATGAGCAAGAGGAATTTTGTCCGCAGGTTTAAGAACGCTACCCAAAACACTCCCCTGGAATACCTGCAGCGCGTAAAAATAGAAGCCGCCAAAAAAGCGCTGGAACGAAGCGCCGAAAGTATTCATTCTGTAGTATACGATGTCGGGTATAACGACCTGAAGACCTTCCGGAAAATTTTTAAACGGGTTACCGGGCTTACACCACAAGATTACCGCAGAAAGTATAGTAGGGCATAATTTTCTTCTCTACCCATAGTAAGATTTTAAGGGATGTTCAGGTATTTATGCGTTTGCAGAGAGACTTTCCACCGGGGATTTTTCATAACGAAATCCACGATTTCGGGGATCATCTTTTCCCGGCGGCTCCATTCCGGTTGCAGGTAGAGGATACAATCTTTATTCACTTTTGCCGCCTGTTCTTTGGCAAATGCAAAATCGTGGTTGTTGTATATGATAACCTTCAGTTCGTCAGCCCTTTCGTAAATATCACCCATCGGGAGTTTTATTTTCTTTGGTGAAAGACAAATCCAGTCCCAGGTTCCCGTAAGGGGATAAGCACCTGAAGTTTCTATATGGATTGTAATTCCCTTTGCCTTTAACCCGGATGTTAGGGGTTCCATGTTCCACGTAAGGGGTTCTCCTCCGGTAATCACTATCGTGTCCGAATACTTGGCCGCGTTTTCCACGATGTGTTCTACTGCTGTTGGAGGATGGGTTTCTGCGTTCCAGCTCTCCTTTACATCACACCAGTGGCACCCTACATCACATCCGCCTACCCGTATAAAGTATGCGGCAGTACCCTTGTGATAGCCTTCTCCCTGTATGGTGTAGAACTCTTCCATTAAGGGAAGCATCAATCCTTTCGCCACCAATTCTGAAACATCTTCTTTTATCATGGGGACAAAGATACAATACAAAATTAGAAGTACGAAGTCAGAAGTACGGAGAGCAAACGCATCATATGTAAAAAGTTTAGGTCAGATGAAATTTGGAGTTCCTTTTTTATTTCCCCTACCAACTCCAAAACTCCGAACTCCAAAACAAAAAACAACTAATAATCCACAATACTAAGAAACTGTTTGAATTTTAAAATGCGTTTACCTGTCAGAAGTCGGAGGCGGGAAGTAAAACACTTTGTCTCCCGTATTTCTAAAAATTGGTTTATTTTTATAAAAATTTATATAGTATGAGCAGGAAAGAAACCTTTTTCAAACATATAGAGGACGGGTATGCTACCAAAGGAGATGCCATTATTCTTGGGGCGGCCATGCTGGACGGAGAACCCATAACCAATGCCTATGTAAAAGTTCCGTTGAAAACCTTTAACCGTCACGGACTCATTGCCGGGGCTACGGGAACCGGTAAGACCAAAACCTTACAGATTTTGTCCGAGCACCTTTCTCAGCAGGGGATTCCGGTATTGCAAATGGATATCAAGGGAGATCTGAGCGGGATTGCCAGGCCCGGAGAAGAAGCGGATTTTATAAGAGAGAGACACGAAAAAATAGGCCTGCCTTATGAAGCACAGGGGTCTCCGGTAGAGCTAATGACCATTTCCGACCAGGATGGTATTCGGCTCCGGGCCACGGTTTCCGAATTTGGCCCGGTTTTGCTGTCCCGGATTCTGGATATTAACGATACACAAGCAGGTGTGATGTCGGTCGTATTCAAATATTGCGATGACAATAAGTTGCCTTTGCTCGATCTTAAGGATCTGAGAAAAGCATTGCAATATATTACGGATGAAGGCAAAAAAGAGATAGAACAGGAATACGGAAGGATATCCACGGCTTCTACCGGTGCGATTCTCCGGAAACTGGTAGAACTGGAGCAACAGGGAGCTGAATTATTCTTCGGAGAACGTTCGTTTGAGATCGAAGACCTGATGCGGGTAGATGATAAGGGCAGAGGGTATATTAATATCATCCGGCTGACGGATATACAGGACAGGCCAAAACTGTTTTCCACTTTTATGCTCAGTCTCCTGGCGGAAATGTATAACACTATGCCCGAACAGGGCGATACGGGAAGACCGGAACTGGTAGTCTTTATCGATGAGGCACATTTGATATTCGATGAGGCCAGTAAAGCACTACTGGACCAGATAGAAAGCATTGTAAAACTGATACGTTCCAAAGGTGTCGGGCTGTATTTTTGTACACAGCTTCCCACCGATGTTCCGGATGCCGTTCTGTCGCAACTGGGATTGAAAATCCAGCACGCGCTCCGGGCCTTTACTGCCAAAGACAGGAGGGCTATAAAGCTCACGGCAGAGAACTACCCCATAAGTGAATATTACGACACGGCTGCCGTACTCACTTCTCTGGGGACCGGAGAAGCCCTGATAACCGTACTGAATGAAAAGGGAAGGCCAACACCTTTGGCAGCGACCATGCTCCGGGCACCCATGAGCAGGATGGATATACTTACGGATGCGGAAATCAAAGAAATTATAGGCAGTTCCAGGTTGATTGAAAAATATAATGAAGCCGTTGACAGAGAAAGCGCTTACGAAATGTTGAACCGGAAAATAGAACATGCAGAAACCGAAGAAGCACAGGAGCAGGCGAAGAAAGAACGCGAAAAGGTAGAAAAAACAACTTCGGGACGCACAAGTACAAGGATAAACCCTCTGATAAAAGTGCTTACCAGCGCAACTTTTATACGCGGGGTCTTTGGGGTTTTGAATAAATTATCCAGGTGAAGAACTTTTGTGGATCAGAATTATTTTTTCGATTAATGTTTTAAATATTTGTTATGTAGATAGTTATGTTTTGGTTCGTTATTTTGGCATAATAGTTGGTTTTGGTCTGTTACGATTTAAAAAACTAGAACAGATGAAAACAAAAGGAATCTTATTATTCACAATCGCTGTGGTGTCGTTTACGGGGGTGATGGCGCAATCTTATGAGAAACAATATCATAAAGATATGGAAAAGTACCACAAAGAAATACGAAAGGAACGGGAAGAGCACTACCGCGAACAGAGAAAACGGGAAAAAGAAGCCTATAAGGATTACCTGAAGAGAGAAAAGAAAATGCAGAAGCATTATGCCAAACGGATGAAAAAAGGAAGAGGCTATCCGGCGTATTACAGGAATACATATTATGTGGAATCACCATACCGAAGAAGTTCCGGAATTGCCATAGATGGTGAAGTTGTTTTCAGGAACGGGAGTATCCGGGTGGGGTATTACGATTAATTATGAAAATTTTTGTCATGTGCTAAATTGGAATATACATGTACATTACAAATTAGAAGCCGGGGGAGCGATCCCGGCTTTCTTTATAGTTCATCTTCCTCAGATGGTTTGTTCAGTATTTTGCTACGCACTTCGTTAAAATAGCTTCTTCCTATCGTATATCTTTGACCGCCTATTTCAATGCTATTCCCTTCCAGGGCCTCAATTTTGTCAAGGGAAACCGTATAAGAACGGTGGATACGGATGAATTTGTCCGCAGGGAGTTCGTCCGTAAAACTGCTCAGGGTCTGGTGAACTATATATTTACCGGAATACGTGTTTATTTTTATGTAATCTTTCAGGCTTTCGACAACAGTAATCTCGTCCAGGAATATTTTCTTCATTTTCTTTTTGTCGATCTTGATGAAGATAAATTTTCTTTCTCCCGGGTCTCCGAAATCATTTTTTTGCCTGACGGAATGCGTCCTGAAGACCTTATTGACGGCCATGACAAACCTGTGGAATGGTATGGGTTTGACCAGGTAGTCCAGTACCTCGAGTTCATAACTTTCCACGGCATGTTCTTCATATGCCGTAGTAATGACAACCATGGGTTTGATGTGCGCACTCTTCAGAAAGTTAAGACCGTCAAGAACCGGCATATTAATATCCAGGAATATAAGATCCACTTCGTTTTCGCGCATAAAATCTATACTGTCCAGAGCATTACTGAACGTACTGACCAGTTCCAGCCCTTTGGTCTGGCCGATATAATTTTTTAATACGTTGATAGCCAGAGGTTCATCGTCGATTACAATACATCGTATAACCATGTCGTGTTACTTTTTTGTTTTAAGCAGGTTGCTTTTATACCCGGAACTGTGTCAGCTAACCTTAATTTTTAATTCTACTATAAATCTGTAGTCTTTTTCATAGATATTCAGATCGTAGTCGTGTATTTTGTAGCCTAGGGAGAGCCTTTTCTTTACGTTTTTAATACCTATTCCGCCGGATAGGTTCCCGGAGTGTTCCCCGCGGGGTTTTTTAGGCATGGTATTGGCAACTTTAAAGTAAAGGAAGTCTCCTTCCACATCAAAATCTATATCTATCCGCACGTCGTCAATATTTTTATTGGCCCCGTGTTTAAAACAATTTTCAATAAAGGACAATAATAGCATGGGAGGGATCTTTTTTCCTTCTATATCGCCGGAAATATTCATTTTTATTTTCAGGGAATCCCCGTAGCGTATGCGTTCCAGGTCCAGATAGTTCTGAAGACATAATATTTCTTTAGAAAGGCTTTGCTTACGCTGCTTGGTCTCGTATAGCAGGTACCGCATCAGTTCCGAGAGTTTTAGTATGGTTTCCGGGGTTTTTTTTGATTGTTCAATAGACAGGGAATAAATATTATTCAGGGTATTGAAAAAGAAATGCGGCGACACCTGAGTGCGGAGGAACCGCAGTTCGGTTTCCAGTTGTACTTTTTCCAGGTCTGCCGCCCTTTTGTGTTCCCGGAGCCAGTCGGCCGTGATTTTAATGGCAGTAACGAAAGAGACGACGTAAAGCTCTCCAAGCATCATTTGTATGACGTAGTTGAAAGACAGTGTAGTGGTCTCTTCGGGGCCTTCCGGCCATACATTGGTACTTATCAGGAAATAGGTCAGGTAAAACTTGATCAGGACCATTACATAGATGGCAAGGATGATACAAACCGTATACCATATAAATTTTTTCCTGTAGATGAGCCTGGGCATCAGGTAATAAATATTGAAATAGCACAAGGTCATATGAATAGGAAATCCTAACATATTAGCTTTTAGTGAATACCAGTAGTCGTGATAGTAACTCCCCCATCTTATGGTGTTAAAGAGAAAATAAACCGACCAGAAAATAATGTGGTGTTTAATTTCAATCCGGTAACTGGCAGAGGGATTGAAATTAAAAAAAACACCTGTTTGTTTGTTTTGGCTCATAATCTTTCACATGCCTTCCGAACATATTTTTTAATCATCTCCGAAGCTGGTTTTTACCTGGTTTGCTAACGGTATTTCCGCTTACACCCATGTGCTTTATATTCTAAGCGACTTTTATGACGTTTGGCTCTTAAAAAATGTTGTTGGTCTAAATTTATTCTTTAAGTTCTCAAAAATATAAATATTTGGTAACATCCCCGCGGGTTTAATTTACAAAGGATTCATCCTGAAACCGGTAGAATAAAGAGGTATTGGGTTAATGATAAGTAGATTAGAGGGATGCAATTAACAAATAAAGACGGACTTGACAAACTGTTGTATGAAAAAAAAATGTACTACCTACGCATTATTCGGAATGTTGTGTGCCCTGGCCTCCTGTGGCGGGGTTGAGAAAAAGGAAAAGAACGAACCGGAAGGAGAGGAAACTGTACTGACTCAATATGCCGATCCTTTTATCGGGACCGGCGATCACGGACATACTTATCCCGGGGCTACGGTTCCTTACGGGATGATCCAGCTCAGTCCTGATAACGGTACTGCTGGATGGGACTGGTGCTCCGGATATCATTATACTGATTCCATTGCAGTAGGGTTTGGTCACCTGCACCTTAGCGGTACGGGGATCGGGGACCTGGCCGACCTGCTTTTTATGCCGGTAAACAAGACGGTAGACCTGTCTGTTCCTGTTTCTTCAAGAGAAGATTATCCGTATAAATCCGGATATTCGCACGAAAACGAAACGGCAACTCCCGGATATTACCAGGTATACCTTGAAGATCATAGCGTTAATGCCGAACTTACCACATCAAAACGCACCGGGTTCCACCGTTATACTTTTAAAGAAAACGATCCGCAATCCGTAGTTATCGATCTCGGGTTTGCTATCAACTGGGACAAGGCACTGGATACCAGGATAAGTGTAGAAGACGAAACCACAATAACCGGTTACCGGCACAGTACAGGCTGGGCTAAGAACCAGAAATTGTTTTTTGTCGCTAAGTTTTCCAAGCCAATAACGGCACATCATCTTTACGCAGATGCAAGGGGAGCAGAAGGGGCGGAAGAGGTTTCCGGGGCCAAAACATCGGCACAGTTGTTCTTTGATGAAAAGAGCGGAAAAACCCTCGAAGTAAAACTCAGCCTTTCTTCCGTAAGTATAGACAATGCCAGGGAGAATATGAAAGAACGGGATGGGTTTGACTTCGATGCCGTAAGGGAAGATGCGGACAGAGTATGGAACAATACCCTCGATAAAATAGAAGTGGAAACGCCGGTAGACTCGTTGAAAACCATTTTTTATACCGCCTTGTATCATACCAGGCTGGCTCCAGTTACTTTCAGTGATACCAACGGGCAATTCCGCCTGCAGAACGACAGTATCGTTACGGCCGGAGATTATACGGCATATTCTACCCTGTCTCTCTGGGATACGTTTCGCGCCGCACAACCGTTAATGACCCTGTTGAATGCAGACAAAGTTTCCGATATTATCAATTCCATGCTTGTCTATTACGGGGAGAACAAGACCCTTCCCGTATGGACATTATACGGCAATGAAACCTATACCATGACGGGAAACCATGCTATCCCGGTAATCACCGAAGCTATTCTGAAAGGGATTAAAGGTTTCGATGTTAATGAAGCCTATGAGGCCATGAAGGTGACCATGATGAAGGATGAAGAAAGTCGTGGGGTAAAGTTTTATAAGGAATATGGTTATGTGCCTTACAACCTGCTGGATGAGTCGGTGACCATTACCCTGGAATTCGCCTATAACGATTGGTGTGTTGCACAGATTGCCAAAAAACTGGGTAAAGAAGAAGATTACAACTATTTCTCGGACCGGGCCAATGCCTTTAAACACCTGTATGATCCGAAGAGCGGGTTTATGCGTGGAAAATCGGATAAGGGGCAGTGGCATGAGCCGTTCGACCCCAAACTGTCCATTCACAGAAAAGGGACCGATTATACCGAAGGGAATGCATGGCAACACAGCTGGTTTGTTCTTCACGATGTAGACGGACTGATCGCATTGCACGGAGGGAAAGAACCCTTTACCGATATGCTGGAACAACTGTTTACGGAAAGTTCCGAAATTACGGGAGGAGACGCTTCCCCGGATATTTCAGGATTGATAGGTCAATATGCACATGGTAATGAACCGAGCCATCACATTGCCTACATGTTCAATTTTGCAGGAGAACCGTGGCGGACGCAGTATTGGGTAAGGGAGATTCTGAATACCCAGTACGATACCACCCCAGCCGGGCTTAGCGGTAATGAAGACTGTGGCCAGATGTCCGCCTGGTATGTGTTCAGTGCTATGGGGATCTACCCGTATAATCCTTCATCCGGCACTTACCAGATAGGTAGCCCGATTTTCGAAAAATCGGTGATCAAAGTATCGGAAGACAAGTCGTTTACCATTAAAGCAAATAACGTATCAGATAAGAATATATATATACAGTCCGCTACGCTCAACGGAAAGGAATTCAACCGGACATATATCACCCATAAAGAAATAACCGCCGGGGGCGAACTGCAATTCGAAATGGGACCTGAGCCGAATAAGAACTGGGGTGTGAGCACCGAAAAACAGGTGAATGAATAGTATAGATATTCTTATTATTGCCCTGTATATCATCTTAACCCTCTCTATCGGGGTCTGGGTGTCCAGAAAAGCCTCCAAAGGGCTGGACGGTTATTTTCTCGGAGGAAACAGTATTAAATGGTATTACCTGGGGCTGAGCAACGGTTCCGGAATGTTTGACGTTTCCGGAACGGCCTGGATGGTCGGTATATTGTTCCTCTACGGAGTAAAGAGTTTTATGTTCATGTGGATGTGGCCCATATGGAACCAGATATTTGTCATGGTGTTCCTCGCGGCTTGGATACGCAGGTCCAATATTATGACCGGATCCGAGTGGATACTCACCCGTTTCGGGGACGACCGTGCCGGAAGGGCTTCACACCTCATTGTAGCTGTTTTTGCCGTAGTTGCGGCGGTAGGTTTTATCGCCTATTTTTTTGAAGGTGTAGGCAAGTTTATGACCATCATATTGCCGTGGGATTTGTCCTGGACCATGGGAAATACACTTTTGCTGGCTTCGGAACAGACCTACGCCCTCGTTATTATATTACTGACCACCATTTATACCATCAAAGGCGGAATGTATTCTGTAGTGGCCACAGAAGTGCTGCAATACCTCATTATGGTACTTGCCGGAATATTGATCGCAGTGTATGCCTTCATTACTGTCAGTGATGCGGAAATAGCGGCCCTGATCCCTCCCGAATGGAAAAATATCTTTTTCGGCAATGAACTGGAAGGTTTCTGGGATGGTAAACTAGCTACGTTTAATGAGCTTATTGATACTCAGGGCTACAAGATGTTCGGGGCATTTGTAGGAATGATATTACTGAAAGGCTTCTTTGCCAGCGTGGCAGGGCCGACACCGAGCTACGATATGCAGCGCATATTGTCTACAAGAACGGTAAAAGATGCCGCGTATATGAGCGGGTTTACCAACCTGGTGTTGTTTATACCTCGCTATCTGCTTATTGCCGGTATTGTGGTCGTGGGACTCGTGTATTTGGCACCATCTATGGCAGCGACCGGGTCGGTGACGTCCGACGATTTGGAAATGATCCTTCCCAGGGTTATTAACAATCATGTTCCTGTAGGTATTAAAGGATTACTTCTTGCCGGACTTCTTGCGGCATTTATGTCAACCTTTTCAGCGTTTGTAAATTCAGGCCCTGCCTATATTGTAAATGATATTTATAAAAAATACTTTAAGCCTAAAGCGCCGGACAAACATTATATAAAGGCCAGTCACATTGCGTCTTTTTTTGTGGTGACACTGGGAGTAATCATGGGGTTTTTTGCTGAATCCATCAATTCCATAACCCTTTGGATCACCAGTGCACTATACGGAGGATATGTAGCCGCAAATTTTTTGAAATGGGTGTGGTGGCGTTTTAACGGGTGGGGATATTTCTGGGGAATGCTCGCCGGGCTGATCGTTGCTACCTTACAGTTTTTGCTCGATCATAACAAACACAATTTTACCGAAGGATCATTTCTGTATGAAATAGCCAGTATTCCGGCAATTTACCTGTTCCCTGTAATATTTATCTTCTCCCTTCTGGGATGTCTCCTGGGGACGCTTTTGACCCCGGCCACTGATAGGGAGACATTAAAGAAATTTTATGCCAATGTAAGGCCCTGGGGCTGGTGGAAACCCGTATACCGGCAGTTGAAGGAAGAAGGAAGTCACGTACAGGAAAACAAAGGTTTCGGGGTGGATATGCTGAATTGCGCCATAGGTATCGTATGGCAGTCCAGTATGATTCTTTTGCCCGTTTTTTTCATGGTCCGGGACTACCCCCTGGCCCTGTTGTGGTTTACCATATTTGCCGTAACTTCGGCAATACTCAAATTTACCTGGCTTGATAAAGTAAGAAAATATAAAGATTAAAAAGTTTAGGACATGACAAAATTTGTTTTGTGCAGATTTATCGGTAAATCCACCCAGATCGAATTTTGTCACGCATTAAACTAAAAAAGTCTAAATATCTAAAATCTAATATCTAACATCTATGAACACTATACCCTGGCAGGACCGACCGGAAGATTGTAAAGACGTTATGTGGCGTTACAGCGCAAACCCGATCATAGACAGGTATGCCATTCCCTCATCCAACAGTATTTTTAACAGTGCCGTAGTACCTTTTGAAGATGGATTTGCAGGTGTTTTCCGTTGCGATAACAAGGCCGTGCAGATGAATATCTTTGCCGGGTTCAGTAAGGACGGCATAAACTGGGAGATCGAACACGAACCCATAGCGTTTATGGCGGGCAATACCGAAATGATCGACTCCGATTACAAATACGATCCCAGGGTGACGTTTATCGAAGACCGTTACTGGATCACCTGGTGTAACGGCTATCACGGTCCGACTATCGGTATCGGTTATACTTTCGATTTTAAAGAATTTTACCAGTGTGAGAACGCTTTCCTGCCTTTTAACCGTAACGGCGTGTTATTTCCGGAGAAGATCAACGGTAAATATGCCATGCTGAGCAGACCGAGCGATAATGGCCATACGCCATTCGGGGATATTTATATCAGCTATAGTCCCGATATGAAATACTGGGGAGAGCATCGCTGCGTTATGAAGGTAACCCCTTTTGTGGACAGTGCATGGCAATGTACCAAAATAGGAGCCGGACCTATCCCGATCCTTACCAACGAAGGTTGGTTGCTGTTCTATCACGGGGTTATTAATACCTGTAACGGTTTCCGCTATTCCGTAGGCGCCGCCCTGTTGGATAAGAACGAGCCGGACAAGGTAAAATACAGAACACAACCTTACCTCCTGGGACCGGCCGAGACTTATGAAATGGTAGGCGATGTACCTAATGTAGTGTTCCCGTGTGCAGCATTACATTCGCACAAAGAAGACAAGCTGGCCCTGTACTATGGTGCAGCTGACACCGTAACGGCAATGGCATTCGGACGTATAAGCGAAATTGTCCGTTTTATAAAAGAAAACAGCCTGTAACCCGACCTAAACGAAAACCAATGGCAAAAATACACCGGACTATTTCTACAAAACCCTGCTCCCGTACAGACACACGGCTGTGTGTCTCCACCTGCTGTAACGATCTGAGAAAAATGATGGCCCCGTTGGCAATGACATTTTTTTTATGCCTGAACACATTCGCCCAGGAAGAAATCACACCGCCCCGGAAATATGTAGCCCATAAAACCTCCGAAACCATCACGGTAGACGGAAAGGGAGAGGAAGAATCCTGGGAAAAAATAGCATGGAGCGAGGATTTTATAGATATTGAAGGAGACAAAACCCCTGCCTATAAAACCAATGTGAAGATGCTGTGGGATGAAGAATACCTGTATTTCTATGCCGAAATGGAAGAGCCCCATGTATGGGCAACTCTGAAACAACGTGATACCGTAATTTTCTATAATAACGATTTCGAGATTTTTATAGACCCGGACGGGGATACGCACAACTATATGGAGTTTGAGATGAATGCCTTGAATACCATATGGGATTTATATCTTGTAAAGCCGTACAGAGAAAGTGCCCCGGTCATAGATAGCTGGGATATACAGGGGATAAAAACCGCGGTTCATGTGGACGGAACATTAAATGATGCGGGCGATACCGATAAGGGTTGGAGCGTAGAAATAGCCATGCCCTGGCAAGTACTGGTTGAAGCTCATAGCAGTACATCTCCAAATACCCCTGAAAATGAGTTCTGGAGGATAAATTTTTCCAGGGTCAACTGGGATTTTGACCTGGTGGATGGCAAATATCAACGCAAAAAAGGCGAAAACGGAAAATACCTGCCGGAGTACAACTGGGTTTGGTCGCCACAATGGGTAATAAACATGCACGAACCGGAATGGTGGGGCTATGTTTATTTTTCCGGCAAAAAACCGGGAGAGGCCGAGGAGTTCCGCATTCCGGAAGACGAAAAAATAAAATGGAAGCTCTATACCTTGTATCGTAAACAGAAACAGTATTTTCAGGAAAAAGGTACATGGATAACTTCCATACGACAATTGGTAGACAAGCCCGTTGTCGTTGACGGAAAACCGGTAAAAACAGCCCTCGAAGTGCATAGCGAAGGCTGGAATATAACAGCTGTAAGCCCTTTTACCGGGAACCTTCTTGTTTTGAAGGAAGATGGAAAATTCACCAGTAAAACGACTAACAAATAATCTTATGAAAATCTTAAAACTCACTGTGTTTTGTGCCCTCATATGCCTTGTTTCCTGTGGAAAACAGGAAAAAGCTACAGGGGGAAAAGAAGAAAAAGACATCTCCGGCAACACTGCCGAAAAAGCCTTCAAATACTGGACGTGGATCACTGCCGATGCTAAAAGGACAGATGATTCGTACCGGAAAGAATTTGCCAAATATAAGAGTAATGGCCTGGATGCAGTACTCATTAATACCAACACGGATCCCGAACTGTTGGGAAGATTAACTCCCCTTGCCGATGAAGCCGGCCTGGAAGTACATGCCTGGATTATGGCCATGAACCGTCCCGGGGACTCCGTGGCCCTGCAACATCCGGATTGGTATGCCGTGAGCCGTGAAGGAAAATCCTGTTTCGATCACAGGCCTTATGTAGACTACTACCAGTGGCTTTGCCCTACCAGGGAAGAATCCCGGAACCATGTGTTGGGGTTGGTGGAAGGCCTGGCCAAAGTAAAAGGAGTAGCCAGTGTACACCTCGATTATATCCGTTTTCCCGATATCTTCCTTCCTATAGGGCTGTTACCGAAATATGACCTGGAACAAAAAACAGAACTTCCGGAATTCGATTTTTGTTATTGTGATGCCTGTGTGGCCGAATTCGAAAAAATACACCATAAGGACCCCAGGGAATTCAAAGACCCTGCCCTGGATATGGAATGGAAGCAATTCCGCCTGAACAAAATAAGGGCAGTAGTCAATGATGCTTACGAAATTGCCCATGAGAATGGTAAAATACTCACAGCCGCAGTATTTCCCTATCCGGAAATGGCAGACCATATGGTGCGCCAGCGTTGGGATAAATGGAATATTGACGTAGTGCTGCCCATGATCTATCACAATTTCTATAATGAAGAGACCGATTGGATAGGTTTTGCCACAAAACAGGGGGTACAGGACCTGAAAGACAAAAAAACCGAACTCCACACCGGGATCTATGTTCCCGAAATGTCTCCCGAAGAAATAAAAGAAGCCGTAAAACTCGCAAAAGAGAACGGGGCTAAAGGCGTCTCATTCTTTGACGGCCCCGCGCTTACCGATGGTATGCTGAAAGCGATCAAAGAAACCAAAGAAGGGCGATAGTGCCGGTTTTTTGAATGTATTAATAGTTGCCCGTGACATCGACGGAGATATAACAGAAAATATACCTGCTATGATAGACAGACGTAAATTTATCACAAAAACTGCCCTCGGGACGGTAGCGGTGGGAACACTCTACAGCTGCGTGGACAATGGTATAAAACCCCACGACCCTCAGAAAAAATCCGGAGTTGCTTCCGGTGACGATAAACCGGTTAAGAAACCTGTATTGATATCTACTTGGAATCACGGGTTACCGGCCAATGAAGAAGCCTGGAAAACACTTAAAAACGGCGGGTCCGGTCTGGATGCCGTGGAAGCCGGGGTAATGACCGCCGAAGCCGATCCGAAGGTTTCCAGTGTGGGCTATGGCGGATGGCCCGACAGGGAGGGAAAAGTTACCCTAGATGCCTGTATCATGGATCACCAGAGCAATTGCGGTTCTGTAGCTTTTTTACAGGATATAAAACACCCGATATCCGTAGCGAGAAAAGTGATGGAAAAAACCCCGCATATCATGCTTGTAGGGGAAGGAGCAAAGCAGTTTGCACTGGAAGAAGGCTTTAAAGAAGAAAATCTGCTTACCGAAGATGCCGAGAAAGCATACAGGGAATGGCTGGAAAAATCCGAATACAAACCGGTTATTAACATAGAAAACCACGATACCATAAGTATGCTGGCCATAGATGAGAAGGGCGACCTTTACGGAGCCTGTACGACCAGTGGAGCAGCCTGGAAAGTACATGGGCGGGTAGGGGATTCTCCCATTATCGGGGCCGGATTGTTCCTGGACAACGAAGTGGGAAGTGCTGCCGCCACAGGGCTTGGAGAAGCTGTAATGCGGACCTCCGGAAGCGCTATGGTAGTGGAACTCATGCGCCAGGGGAAAAGTCCCATGGAGGCGTGTAAGGAAATCGTGGAACGCATCTATAAAATATACAAAAACCGTCCCGATCTGGAATATTTGCAAATAGGCTTTATCGCGCTGAATAAACAAGGCGAATACGGGGCCTATTGCCTGCGTCCCGGATTTAATTATGCCGTTTACGATGAAAAGGACGGAAATCGCCTGATAGACGGCGAATATAAGATTTCATAATCCCCCTATGATTTTCCTGTGGGGCCTTTACCGGCTCTGCGGGAATTTTTTAATAACCCGGATTTTTCACATGTTCCGTACTTCTGTGTATTTCTTCAAATCTCAATGATCCGGACCTAATTCAGGAAAAATGAAAGTAAACCCGATATATCCTTATATTCTGGCTTTGGCCTTACTGTTCTCCGGATGTGACCGCCCGGAAAAAATAACGTTTAAGGAAAGTGACATCTCTATAATCCCCCGACCGAAAGAACTGAAGTTCCGGGAAGGAGCTTTTGTGTTTGACAGGGAAACCGTTTTTGTAACCGGAGAAGAATACCGGAAGATCGCGGAGATATTGACCGGAAAATTTCGCAAAGCAGCCGGATGGGAACCGGAAATAGTGAATTCCGTACCTTCCGGGAATTATGTAGCGTTCCGAAAAGATGAAAACCTGGAAGATGAAGCCTATGCACTTCATATTAACAAAAATGCGGTAACCATATCCGCTGCCGGGTATTCCGGTTTGCTGTATGGCCTAGAAAGTTTACGGCAGTTGCTGCCAGTGGAAATAGAAAGCGCGGCTTTACAGGGTAACATGACCTGGGCTGTTCCCACAGTGAACATTCAGGATAGCCCGAGATTTCCGTGGCGTGGCCTTATGCTCGACGTTTCCAGGCACTTTTTCCCGAAAGAATATATACTGAAAGTCATAGACGGACTGGCGCTCCACAAAATGAATGTACTGCATTTCCACCTCGTGGACGACCAGGGATGGCGGATAGAAATAAAAAAATACCCGAAGCTTACCGAAGTCGGGGCCTATCGTGTAGATAAAGAAGACATGCACTGGAATGCCCGTCCCACACCCGATTCTTCTGAAAAAGCTACGTATGGCGGGTTCTATACCCGGGAGGACATAAAGGAAATTGTGGCTTATGCCGGAGAAAAAGGAATAGAAGTCGTGCCGGAGATAGAAATGCCGGCCCACGTCATGAGCGCCATAGCCGCTTATCCGGAATTGTCCTGCAAAGGCGAACCGATCATGGTACCTCCCGGTGGCGTGTGGCCTATTACCGATATCTATTGCGCGGGAAAAGACTCGACTTTCGACTTCCTCGAAAATGTTCTGACGGAAGTGATGGGGCTATTTCCTTCCAAATATATTCATGTAGGTGGAGACGAAGCAACCAAAACCAACTGGAAAACCTGTCCGCATTGTCAGAAACGGATAAAAGAAGAAGGGCTTGCTGGTGTGGAAGAACTGCAAAGCTACTTTATGAAACGCATCGAGAAATTTGTCAGTTCTAAAGGTAGGGTGATGCTCGGTTGGGATGAAATACTTGAAGGCGGACTCGCACCCGGGGCTACCGTGATGAGCTGGAGAGGTATACAAGGCGGATGGGAAGCATCCGGACAGGGACACGATGTGGTGATGACCCCGGTGTCTCACTGCTATTTCGATTATTACCAGGGCCCACAGGATTCCGAACCCCTGGCATTCAACGCGTACACTCCCCTGAGTAAAGTATATGAATTCGACCCTGTGGTAGATTCCATGAGTGTAGACCAGGCCAGGCACGTACTGGGTGGCCAGGCCAATCTGTGGTCCGAATACATTCCCACAACTTCACATTCCGAATATATGACCTATCCGAGGCTGACCGCCCTTGCGGAGACCGTGTGGAGCCCGAAAGAAGACCGGAACTGGAAAGACTTTACATCCAGGCTGGAACATATGTTTAAGAGATATGACGAACTCGGGATCAATTATGCCAGAAGTGCTTATACCATAATGGCAGACGCCAGAGTGGACGAAGACCAGAAAGTGACGGTAGTCCTGAAAACCGAATTTCCGGATACGGATATCCGTTACGTGCTTAATGAAGAAAATCTCGCTTCCGCCAGAAAATATACTACCCCCATAGAAATTACCGGAACAACAAGGGTAAGGGCTCCCCGGTTTGAAAATGATAAACCGGTGGGTAAGGTTTTTGAAAAAACATTTACCTGGCATAAGGCAGTCGGTAAAAAAGTGACCTATGCAAACGAATGGAACAAAAACTATCCCGGATCGGGCACATACAATATGGTCAACGTGTTGCGTGGTGGTAAGGATTTTCACGATGGGCAATGGCAGGCCTGGATAGGTAATGATATGGAAGTGGTCATAGACCTGGAAGAACCTGCAGAACTTACAAAAGTTACCGTCGGATCTATGGAAAACCAGGGAGCGGGAATATACTATCCGATCCGGGTAGAGGTATTGCTCTCTGACGACGGAAAAAATTTTAAAAAAGCAAATGAAATACAACGGGATTATGACAAAAACGGTAACGCCGATCTAAAGGATTTTCCGGTGACCTTTCCTGCACAATCCGCACGTTACGTAAAAGTAAAGGCAACCAACCTGGGAAAGACCCCGAATGGTGGGAACACCTGGCTTTTTGTCGATGAGATTGTAGTGGAGTGACACCCCAAAAACAAACGCAATTACAACACCATGAAAACACTGAAAATATTATCCGTAAGCCTTTTAATGTCCCTTTACACCGGGACTGCCCAGGAGAAACCTGTGGATTACGTGAATCCTTTTATAGGCACCTCCAATTTCGGGGCAACCAATCCGGGGGCTATTGCTCCTAGGGGAATGGCCAGTGTATCACCGTTTAACGTGGCCGGAAAGCAGAATGTATTGGAGAAAGACAGCAGATGGCTTTCCAATCCCTATGTGCATGAAAATACTTTTCTCACGGGGTTTACCCATGTCAATCTAAGTGGTGTAGGATGCCCGGACCTGGGAGTCATCATCACTATGCCTACCACGGGAGATCTGGAAACCGATCACCTGGAATACGGAACAACCTACACCGATGAGGTGGCCGAAGCGGGATATTACAGTGTGAATTTGTCTGAATATAATGTTCGTGCGGAAGCTACGGCCAGTACAAGGACGGGAGTAACCCGCTATTCATTCCCTGCGGGAAAGTCCAATATACTACTCAATCTTGGCCTGGGGTTGACCAATGAGCAGGGAGCAATGGTAAAAGTGGTTTCTCCTACCGAAATAGAAGGAATGCGAGCCGTGGGGTCTTTCTGTTACAACAGCCCCGAACATGCATATCCGGTATATTTTGTGGCGAAGTTTTCCATCCCTGCCGAAGAATTTGGTATATGGAAAAAGCCGGCTACTTACGAAGGTGTGGAAGCCGAATGGATGACCTACAATGGTAAAACCCGTATGATGAAAGGCTTTACCCGTGAGGTGATGGGAGACAGTATAGGCGCCTATTTCCGGTACGATTTTAAAAAACCGACCCAGGTAGAAGTTCAGATAGGGGTGTCTTATGTGAGCATAGACAATGCCAGGGAAAACCTCGAAAAAGAAGCAGGCGGGCTCTCATTTGACGCGGTTTACGAAAAAACGAAGAATGCCTGGAACGAACAGCTTTCCAGGATAGAAGTAGAAGGCGGGACCGAAGACGATAAAACCATTTTTTACACGGCCTTGTACCATACGCTCATCCACCCGAACATATTCAATGATATTAACGGGGAATACCCGGAGATCGCTACGGGAAAGATCGGGAAGACTGACAAACGCCGTTTTACGGTGTTCTCTCTCTGGGATACCTATCGCAATTATCACCAGTTTATGAGCCTTATTTATCCCGACCAACAGTTGGAAATGGTGAAAAGCATGCTCGATATGTATGATGAAAACGGCTGGCTGCCCAAATGGGAGCTCAACTCCACGGAGACCTTTACCATGGTAGGCGATCCGGCTTCTGTAGTTCTTGCAGATACCTATCTGCGGGGACTTACCGGTTTTAATGTGGAAAAAGCCTATGAAGCAATGAAAAAAGGAGCAACCACTACAGAAAATAATCCACTGCGCCCTGGCCTGGACGACTATATCCGCGATGGCTATGTAAATACCGAAAGCCCGGTAGACGGGTCCGTTTCTACCACACAGGAATACAATATTTCCGATTACGCCCTGGCACAACTGGCCAGAGCGTTGGGTAAAAAAGAGGATTATAAATTGTTTCATGAACGGTCCTTGTCTTACCGCAAGCTATTCGACAAAAAGATGAAAGTCCTTCGTCCCCGGACAGCGGACGGAAGCTGGTACGAACCTTTTGACCCACTGCAAGGGGCAAACTTTGAAAAGAATATAGGTTTTATAGAAGGTAATGCCTGGCAATATGTATTTATGGCTCCACATGATATAAAGGGACTGATAAAACTGACAGGAGGAAATAAGAACTTTGTAAATCAGCTCGACTATATTTTTGATGAAGGGCACTACGATATGGCCAATGAACCCGACATTGCCTATCCTTTTCTTTACAACTATGTAAAGGGAAGCGAATGGAAGGCGCAGAAACGGGTACGCGAGTTGTTGGATACGTATTATAAAAATGCTCCCGACGGTCTTCCCGGCAACGATGATACGGGGACCATGTCGGCCTGGGCCATTTATGCCATGATGGGAATATACCCGGTAACGCCGGCCAACCCGGAATATACCTTTGTTACTCCCAGGTTTAGCAAAGTAACCATTCACCTGGATACCGATTACTATCCGAAGGACAAACTGATCATTACCAGTGACAATCCCGGAGAAGGAAGATATATCGATAAAATAATAGTTAACGGGAAAGAGCACCAGGGATATTTTATTTCTGATAAGAAATTATTAAGTGCCGGCGAGATACTTTTTCATTCAAGTAAGAAGCATTAAAGCAGCCCTGTAATTTATCGTTAACCGCGATAAGAGCGCGAAGTATGTTAACCGGGCTTACAGTAAAGAAGCGTTACAAAGCCTCGCCAGATAATCATAATGTTCCCCCTGACATACGAGTTCACAGTTTAGCCCGTTGGAAACGGCAGCATTTTGCAGCGTATTATAATCGGCATAAAGCCAGGGGAATCCGGGGCTTTGCATACCTTTGTATTTCATGCGAAATTCAACTTCACCGTAATATTCAGGGGAAGAGGGTATCCAGTGTCCACCGTCTTCATCCTCGTCGAACATATAAATAATGTCGGAGGAATCCAGCAATATCTGCCCACCCTCGTTCAGCAGGCTTTTGAGGTGCGATAGAAAGTTATCGATGTATGCCAGTTTTCCGCATATACCCAACCCGTTCATCAGTAAGAGTACAGTATCGAATTTTGCTCCGTTATACCGCATGATATCCTGAACAAAAACATGATTAAGTCCTCTTGACTTACAGACTTCCACTGCTCCCGGAGAGGTGTCTATGGCCGTGACATCAAGCTTTTTCTCTTTTTCGAGATATAAAGCATGACTTCCCGCACCACATCCTACGTCCAGGACTTTTCCGCATGCCAGTTGAAGGGCCTTCTGTTCTGTTTTTGGCATTTCCTCATAATTACGGAACAGGTAGGGAAGCGGTAACTCGTCTTCTTCCGAAATGGAAGTCTCGGTGATAATATCTTCCGTGTAATTTCCCTGCTGGTAATCCCGTAAGGCCGTTCCGATAATATCCGGACCTTCTGCTTTATGTTTTTCCTCCTTCATAAGATGTTAAACAATCTATGTTTATTAAATCACTGGCGCTCGTTTGCAATGAGTGCCCCCTTACTTCGTAATTGCAATTCCCAAAAAAATCATTTACATTTCAAAACCCGATATGAAACATTAATTTTGCATCATGGACGATTTTCTGAAACGGCTGCCACAACTCGCCAAAGATAAACATAAGGAGAACAAGAAATACTTCGCCAGGCTCAAAAAGAAACCGCCGAAGGACCTGGACTATGTAATGCAGGAACTGCACAATGCCGAGTTTGAACGGACCGATTGCCTGAAATGCGCGAACTGCTGTAAAACCACCGGCCCGCTGTTTACCAATGCCGATATAGAACGCATAGCGAAACATTTGAAAATGAAACCACAACAGTTTACGGACACTTATCTTCGTATCGATGAAGACAACGATTACGTATTACAAAGTGTTCCCTGCACTTTTCTCGGCCATAATAATTATTGTTCTATTTACGACGTACGTCCCAAAGCATGCCGTGAATACCCGCATACCGACCGGAAAAAATTCCACCAGATCACCAATCTCACCTTAAATAACACGGCTATCTGCCCTGCAGCCTATAATATCGTTGAGGAAATGAAAAAACGGGGGATTTGAAATAGTGATTTAGTCCTTTAGTTGATTAGTTGTTAGTTTGGATCTGAGTTGCCCCCTACCGGTGCTCGTTTGAGCGTAGTAGAAACAGTACTTATCCAGGCATTTTCGTAACCCTTTCATTCACAAATTCCAGGAACCGTCTATCTTCTTCTGTAAACGGATGCGGCCGTATGCGCGCCGATATCAGGCTGCCCCATATTTTTTCTTTGGATATTTCCCGGTGCTGATAACCATTGTTCCATCTAGGATTTAAGATCTGAAGCTCGTAAAGAATACAACGAGCTCGCCGGCTATATTCCGAACTGCGGAGGAAATGAAGAAAAAGGAGCCAATCAACTGAAACAAAAGATGTTTTGGACTTATTAGGGCTCTTTTGTTTTTCAGCTATGCACAATCGTTATTGGTCGAATTTTTTTGATAAACATTAACTTTAATATAACTTTTATAAAGGCTAATGTTAATAGCGTCTTTAGCTAATGTGAATTAATCTTAATATTTATTGTATGAGAAAGAATTTATTAACAGTTGTACTGTTTTTGTTCTTGTTTTCGGTGCAGGTTGCCAGAGCACAAGGCATTACAGTAACGGGTACTGTCATCAGTGCACAAGATGGCTTGCCGTTGCCGGGAGCCAATGTGGTTCTGAAGGGAACGGATAATGGAACCTCTACCGATTTTGACGGTAATTATACCTTGGATAATGTGCCGGAAGACGGCGTGTTGGTGTTTTCTGTTATGGGATATGCCAGCCAGGAAATACCTGTTGCAGGGCAAACTACAATTGATGTGAAGCTCGAAGAGAGCGCAGAGAAACTAGGTGAAGTAGTAGTTACGGCCCTCGGGATTAATAAGGAGAAACGGAAACTGGCCTATTCGGTTACAGAAGTGGAGAGTGAAGACCTCGCAGTAGCCAGAGAGACCAATGTGGCCAACTCCTTAAGCGGTCGTGTTGCGGGTTTGGTAGTCAAAGGGACGAACAGCGGTCCGGGCGGAACGGCTAATATTACCTTAAGGGGGTTGCCCAGCGTCAGCGGAACGGGGTCTCCGTTGTATGTAATCGACGGTATTCCCATGGACAATACCCAAAGAGGAGCCTCAGGCCAGTGGGGAGGTGCCGATATGGGAGATGGTATAGGGAACCTAAACCCGGACGATATAGAGAAGATGACCGTGCTCAAAGGACAGTCGGCTTCGGCTCTATACGGTTCCAGAGCTTCCAATGGTGTGATCTTGATCACCACTAAAAAAGGAAAAAAAGGAGATGATTGGGCACTCAATTATACAATGAACGCTATGGTTGAGGAAGCTGTAGACCTTACCGATTTTCAGAACATATACGGTCAGGGTACCGGAGGGGTAAGACCAACCACAGCATCTAATGCACAGGGAACAAACAGGTTTGCCTGGGGAGAGCGTATGGATGGTGGTGACGTTATCGGTTATGACGGGCAACAGTACAATTATGTTCCGGCCAAAAACAGCTATCTGGACTTTTACAGAACCGGATCCAATATCACCAATAGTGTATCGGTCTCCAAAGGAACAGAATCGGGGACTTTTCGCTTATCCATGTCTAACCTGACCTCAAAAGCCATTGTCCCTAACAGCGATTTAAAAAGGAATACGATTACACTCAACGTCGATCAGAATATAACCGATAAGCTCAATGTATCGGCTATGGTGAATTATATAGATCAGCGGACGGACAATGCTCCTTATTTGAGCGATGGCCCGAGAAACCCCAATAATTTTATATTTCTCGCGCCTAATGTAGATCAAACGATATTCGCTCCAGGCTATGATCCTGAAACGGGTGCAGAAACCGTATTTAGCGACGACAATTACGTGACTAATCCCTATTTTATAACAGAGCGGGGAATAAACGATATAAACAGGAGGCGTCTCATATCCATGTTGAGCGCAAAATATAATTTTACATCCCGAATCTACGCCATGCTGCGGGTAGGTAACGATGTGTCGAATGATAAAGTCTTTAACGTAGAACCTACGGGGCTGGCATATACCCCGGATCTGGAAGGTGCTTTAATTGCCAGGGGACAATCGGAAAGGTCGGAATTAAATGTAGACGGTATGTTTGGCGCTACGGTAGATCTTACCGAGGATATAGAGTTGGACGCCCTTGCAGGTGCCAGTTTGAGAAAGAACAAGTACGAGTCCGTGATCCTAAACGGGTCGCAGTTTGTTATACCCTTTTTATATTCGCCTACAAACCTTAGAACTTACAATAGGGAATACATCTTTAACGAAAGAGAAGTACACTCTGCTTACTACTCTGTAGGCCTGGGTTATAAAGACTTTCTTACCTTAACTACCACGGGGCGTTATGATGTGTATTCTACTTTATCCTCGCCGGGCGGGTCCGATAATAATTTGTTTTCCCCATCGGTAACAGGGGCTTTTATTTTTAGTGATCTTTTAAATACGGAAAGTCTTACTTTCGGTAAACTCAGGGCTTCTTATGCAGTAACCAGTGGTGAGCCCACCGAGGCTTATCAAAACCGGTTCTATTACACTTCCGGAAATACGTACAGCGGAGTACCCACCGGAGAGTCGCCCTTAGAATTGCCTAATACCGATTTAAAACCTTTCAGCACAAGCGAAGTGGAATTCGGACTGGAACTCAGTTTCTTTAATAACAGACTGTCATTCGACGTGGCTTATTTCGACAAGAAGACAAAGGATGAGATTATAGCTACGAATACCAGTATTGCCTCAGGTTTTAACAGTGGTTGGGTAGGAACAGGGTCTACGCAAAACAGAGGACTGGAATTCCTCGTGTCCGGAACGCCGATCAGGAGCGATAATTTTTCATGGAGGAGTTCGTTCAATTTCACCTCAGTTAAGAATGAGGTGTTGCAAACCGATGAAGATAATAACCCTATCAACCTGGGACAAAACCGGGCCACTTTGGGAGATGCGGTAACCGCTTATGTAGTAGGTAAAGCCGGGCCTCAGATCATGGCTTATGATTATGCTTATGACGATAACGGAAATATAGTGGTAAATGAGTCCGGTTTGCCGGTAAGAGGAGACCTCAAAACCTGGGGTACCGTACTGCCCACATTCTACGGAGGCTGGAATAACGAATTCCGATATAAGAATTTCACACTGTCTTTCCTCATTGACTTTAACTACGGAAATAAAGTATTATCTGCCACGGAATACTACTCCCAGTACAGGGGGTTACACAAAAACACATTAATAGGAAGGGAGAATGGAATAACGACCAATGGCGTTACGGCATCGGCTGAGAACTACTATCAGGCGCTGGCGCAGAATGTGACCAGAACCAGTATAGTAGATGGAGATTTTATCAAATTCCGGCAGTTATCCATAGGATATACCCTCCCGGATGAATTATTTGAAAAAATGCCGGTTTTAAAAGGAGTAGATATTTCATTGGTAGCGAGAAACCTCTTTTTCCTGATGCGGAAAGCAGATAATATAGACCCTGAGGCCAATTTCGGCTCTACGATCGATTATAGCGGGATTGAAGGAACAAGTTTGCCGTCGACAAGATCATTCGGCGTGAACATTAATTTTAAATTGAATTAATCATGAAGAAATATATAAGCATACTGTCAGCAGCATTTCTCCTGGTTTCAACGGCCTGCGACAGCGATTTTGCAGAGTTGAATACCGATCCGAATAATGCCGATGAAGAATTGTTTGACCCGAATCTGTTACTTCCGAGAGAGTTATACGATTACGGGAATATGACTACCGGATACTCGGGGCCCATACTCTTTCAAAGTATGTGGATACAGATCATGGCTTCTACTTCTACCGGTGGGGCCAATTATTACACCAATGGCGATAAATATGCAATCTCCGGAAGTACTACAACCTATATACAAAGTGCGTGGAATGCCGGTTATGAGGTGACATCGCGTGTTTTTGAAATGCAGAAGCTGGCCGAAGAAAAAGAGATGCCCAATTTGTACGCTCTCGGCGATATTGTGAAAGTCTTAAGCCTGTCATACGTTTCCGATGTATACGGAGATATCCCGTATTCCGAAGCTGGACAGGCAGAAGAAGGAAATACCAGACCGGTTTACGACAGGCAGGAAGATCTGTACCCCGCCATGTTGGAAGATCTCGATGCTGCTATTCTGGCACTGGATGATTCCCGGGATGAGATTACCAGCGATGTGCTTTACGGAGGAGACCTGGATCAATGGCGGAAATTCGGTTATTCCCTTATGCTCAAACTGGCGATGAGAATGGTGGACGTCAACCCGGAATTATCTGTAGAATATGCCAACAAGGCCCTAGCAGGAGGCGTGTTTGAATCTGCTGACGACGAAGCTGTCCTCCCTTCCGATAATACCAATGGTTTTGCCAACAGCAATGCCAATGCCCTTCTCACCGCGGCAGATATATACCAGGTGAGATGGTCTGAAGTTCTGATAGATTATATGCAGGCTATGGACGATCCGAGATTGGCTGTTGTTGCCGAGGTACCGCCAGCAGGTTTATCGGCTAACCAAAACGGTAGTGTTGTGGGAGACAACGACCCGGATTCTCAATTAGGCATGCCCAATGGCTATGACCTGAACGGGGGAAGTACCGATATTTCTACGGAACCTGATTACCCCGGGGGAACAGGTTCCGGAGATGATGCTACCCCTATAGGAAATTACTCCCGCCCTACGGCCATATACAGGGACAGGGATGCGCCTGTATTTGTGCTGACCTACGCCGAAATCCAGCTTTTACTGGCCGAGGCGGCCATACGAGGTGGCTATAATACCGCGCAAACGGCAGCGGAATACTATGAAAACGGGGTAACGGGAGCTATGGTAGCTATCAATAAATTTGGAGGAACACAAATTTCTTCCGGCGATATGGCCGATTATGCAGCTAATAATCCACTCGATACCGGCAGCGAAGAGAATGCCTTGAGAATGATTAACGAACAAATCTGGGCTACAACCGGACTCTTGAATAACTATACCGAAGCGTGGAACAACTGGAAGAGAACCGGGTATCCTGAACTAACCCCGGTAAATTACAATGGAAATTTTGCTAACGGAATGATCCCGGTAAGGCAAATTTACCCGAGTTCAGAAAGTACGACAAACCCGGATAATCTAAGTACTGCCATCTCCAATATGGGTGGAAATACCTGGAATATCCGTGTGTGGTGGGATACGGAATAAGAAACTGAAGGAATATACCCGGTAAATGCCCTCGTTTTTCGGGGGCTTTTATTTTGGTTTCGGTGCTTTTACTTCAATATATCCGAAACCCTGGCGTTTACAAATTCCAGGAACCGTTCATCTTCTTCCGTAAACGGATCGGCCGTATGTGAATCGATATCGATCTGCCCGATATTTTCACCGTTGACAAACAGCGGAATTACGATCTCGGCCTTTACATAAATGCTGCACGCGATGTAATTGTCCTGAGCCTTTACATCAGCGACTACAAAATTCTGGTTAGAAACCGCTACCTGGCCGCATATCCCCTTTCCGAAAGGAATAATAACATGATCCGTAGGCTCCCCGGCGAAAGCGCGGAGTTTTAATTCATCTTTGTCGCCATTCTTAAAATAAAAACCCACCCAGTCATAATACGGGATATTTTTCTTTAAGAGTTTACATACCCCGGTAAGCCGGGCATCTATTGCGGTGTCCCGTTGTAAAATAGTTTCTACCTGTGGTCTCAGTTCTTCAAAAGTCATGGAAATACGAT
The DNA here is from genome assembly GCF_052983395.1 of Sinomicrobium halophytocola. Taxonomy (NCBI): domain Bacteria; kingdom Pseudomonadati; phylum Bacteroidota; class Flavobacteriia; order Flavobacteriales; family Flavobacteriaceae; genus Sinomicrobium; species Sinomicrobium halophytocola. The sequence goes on along the minus strand of NZ_JBRKIT010000043.1, from coordinate 68,237 downwards.
TTTGCCGCAAAGTTACTTCATATTTGAAGATTTTCTGCCTAACCTTTAAAGACATTTATATGAGAACTTTTTCAAAAAAAGTATAGTAGTTCCTTTTAGGTGAAATGAAGATGTGTTAGAATAAAATAAGTATGTTTTTAGCTGAAAAATAGAAGTTTTTGATAGGAATAATGAAAGTTTTGGTTCCTACACCCGAAAATTTAGCTTCCAAGGCTAAATTTTTAGGTTTTCCGGTTAAAATTTCAGCTTTTTTTGCTAAAAATATCTTTGTTTTGTTCCAAAGGGAGATTATTTTATCCAAACAGGATATTAACCAACCTGAATATTTAATATTAATACTCAAAATTTTAGGTCCCAAACCTAAATCTTTGGGTCTGAAACCTAAAAAACAGTTAGCGTGGGTGGCCGAAACCAGTTAAGCATGTTAACAATTTCAAAAATAAATTGTTAAAACAAAATATTTTCTACCTTTGTGATCTGGATGAAAAAGTTTTTTCTGAAAATAACATCTTTTTTGCTCGCCTTCCTGGTGTTGCTTTCCACAGTCTCCTTTACCGTGGAAAAGCACTTTTGTGGCAGTTTCCTGGTGGATACAGCACTTTTTTCCAGTGCCGACAGCTGTGGAATGGAAGTGAAGCAGGATGATGGCTATCTGTGTACGGTTACCAAAACTTCCTGTTGTTCCGACGAGACCATATTGATCCAGGGACAGGACACTCTTCAGAAAGTTGTGGACAAGGAATTACACCAGCAGGTGGTATTCCTGAAAACTTTTGTATATACTTACCTCAATCTTTTCGAAGGGCTGGAAGAAAATATAGTTCCCTTCCGGGACTATTCTCCGCCACTCGTCTCACGAGATATACAGGTCCTGAACGATACTTTCCTTATTTAGTTTTTAGCGATGTAATACGTATTGGCGAAATCCTCGCATGGAAGCGGTATGCTTAGTTCGCTCCATGATCCTGGTTTTGCCCCGATTATTTTATATCACTAAAAGCAAGATCCGATGTTAAATAATATTATTCGTTATTTTTTGCATAACCGGCTGGTAACGGTCCTTTTGCTGCTTCTCTTTACGGGTTGGGGACTGGTAACTGCACCTTTCGACTGGGACACCGGGTTTTTACCCAAAGACCCCGTTCCGGTAGATGCCATTCCGGATATAGGAGAGAACCAGCAGATTGTCTTTACCAACTGGCAGGGCAGGTCCCCACAGGATGTGGAAGACCAGATCACCTACCCGCTTACTACTTCTTTGCTGGGAGTTCCGGGAGTTAAATCGGTACGGAGTACTTCCATGTTTGGGTTCTCCAGTATATATATCATCTTTGATGAAGATGTCGAATTTTACTGGTCGCGTTCCAGGATACTGGAAAAATTGAATTCTCTGCCGGCCAATCTGCTTCCGGAAGATGTACAGCCAACTCTTGGCCCCGATGCTACCGGACTTGGGCAGGTATTCTGGTACACGCTGGAAGGACGTGATCCGGACGGCAATGTTACCGGGGGATGGGATCTTCATGAACTGCGAACCATACAGGATTTCTACGTAAAATACGGACTGAACGCTGTCTCCGGGGTTTCCGAGGTAGCTTCTATCGGCGGCTATGTGCAGGAATACCAGGTAGATGTCAATCCCGATGCCCTCAAGGCCTATAATATCGGAATAGGCCAGGTCATGATGGCCGTGAAGAATTCCAACCGCGATACAGGGGCCAAGACTATAGAAGTGAACCAGGTGGAATACCTTGTCCGCGGCCTGGGATATATCAAATCCGTCGAGGACCTGGAAGAGACTGTGGTTGCTGTCAATGCCAACAAACCTATACTTATTAAGGACATAGGAAAAGTCACCCTGGGCCCTGCCACGCGGAGAGGCCTGCTGGATAAAGAAGGGGCCGAAGTGGTGGGAGGCGTTGTCGTGGCCCGTTATGGTTCCAATCCGCTGGAAGTTATTGATAATGTAAAAGACAGGATTAGCGAAATCGCTTCCGGTCTGCCTAAAAAGACACTGGCCGACGGCACCGAAAGCCAACTGACTATTGTACCTTTTTACGATCGTACGCAGCTTATTCACGAGACTATCGGCACCCTGGAAAGAGCACTTTCCCATGAAATACTTATCAGTATTATCGTAGTTATCGTACTGGTGCTGAACCTGAGGGCTTCGGTACTTATTTCAAGCCTGCTTCCGATAGCGGTATTGATGACTTTTGTGGTGATGCGCTATGCAGGGGTTGATGCCAATGTAGTTGCCCTTTCCGGTATTGCCATAGCTATAGGTGTTATGGTGGATGTGGGGATCGTGTTTGTGGAGAATATGATCCGGCATCTGGAATTTAAAGAGAACAAAGGAGCGAGAGGAAAGATGCTTTTGGAGGTCATTTATAAAGCAACCATAGAGGTAGCCCCGGCCATAACTACGGCATTGGCCACAACTGTAGTGAGTTTCCTCCCGGTATTTTTTATGGAACATGCCGAAGGTAAATTGTTCCGGCCGCTGGCTTTTACCAAAACCTTCGCCCTGGCAGCTTCCTTTGTCCTGGGAATTATCGTGCTGCCAACCCTGTCGTATTTTGTGTTCTCACCCGGATCGGGGAAAAAGAAAATGACAACGATATGGAATATTTCCCTGGTAACGGGAGGAATATTGCTCGCGCTTATCTTTAAGATGTGGCTTCCGCTTGCACTGGTAGTTATCGGAATTATAAAACTGCTGGAACATCGCAGTCCCGGCTTTTTAGGTAAGTATTCTTCGGAGATCACACTTTTCATAGTACTGGCAGTGACCCTGTTTTTCCTTGCGGAAGAATGGGTACCCCTGGGCCACCAGAACAGTCTTGTCACCAATTATCTTTTTGTTATCGTACTGCTGGCATTAATTCTGACTGTATTACTGGCAGTGGTACGTTATTACGAGCCTGTTTTAAAATGGTGCCTGGTACACAAAGGCAAATTCCTCCTGGTTCCCTTATTCACCATATTTTTAGGTTTGATGATATGGATAGGCTTTCCGAAGATGTTCGGTTTTGTGGCCCGCGGGCTGGATAATATCGGGTGGAATGTCCGTACCACAACGGTATGGAGCGGACTGGCCCACACCTTTCCGGGAACGGGGAAAGAGTTTATGCCGTCACTGGACGAAGGTAGCTTTCTGCTGATGCCCACTTCCATGCCCCATGCGGGAATAGAAGAGAACAGGCGTGTGGTGCAGCAATTGGATATGGCCGTTGCCCGGATACCGGAAGTGGATATGGCCGTAGGAAAGCTGGGGAGGGCAGAGAGCGCCCTTGACCCTGCGCCAATTTCCATGTATGAAAATATAATTAATTACAAACCGGAGTACAGTACAAACGAAAAAGGAAGGCAACAGGCCTATAAAACGGATAGCGAAGGGAGGTTTATCTTAAAGTCGGGAGATACCCTTACCAACGATGAGGTGCTGGAAAGAGGTTTTTCGGATAAGGACCTGGTAAAAGACAGTGACGGATCATTTTTCCGGAACTGGAGAAGCTCGGTCAGATCTCCGGATGATATCTGGAATGAGATCGTAAAGGTTACCAGGATCCCCGGAGTGACTTCCGCGCCTAAACTACAACCTATAGAAACCCGCCTGGTGATGTTGCAAACCGGTATGCGGGCCCCTATGGGGATCAAGGTGTACGGACCGGACCTGGAAACCATACAGGATTTCGGTATACAACTGGAAAATCTTCTTAAACAGGTACCTTCTGTAAAACAGGAAGCCGTTTTTGCCGATCGCATCGTGGGGAAACCCTATTTACAATTGCACATAGACCGTAACGCCATAGCACGGTACGGACTTAGTATAGAACAACTGCAGCAGGTCATAGAGACTGCCATAGGAGGCATGCAGGTTACTACTACAGTAGAAGGAAGGGAACGCTTTCCGGTAAGAGTAAGGTACCCGAGGGAACTTCGCGACACACCGGAAAAGATAAAAAAGATACTGGTACCGACTCCTTCCGGGGCACAAATCCCCCTGGGAGAACTGACTAAAATGGAATACCTCCGTGGCCCCCAGATGATAAAAAGTGAAGAAACCTTTCTTACCGGTTATGTGCTTTTTGATAAGAAAGAGAACTATGCGGAGGTGGATGTAGTGAACGATGCCCGGCAGTTTATCGAAGAAAAAATAGCTTCCGGGGAATTACAGGTTCCTAAAGGCGTTAGCTACAAGTTTTCCGGGAATTACGAAAACCAGGTACGAGCCGTAAAGAGATTAGCTATCGTAATTCCCCTGAGCCTTGTGCTCATCTTTTTACTGCTGTACTTTCAATTCCGTACCGTCATTGCTTCTACCATTCACTTTTCCGGGGTCTTTGTGGCCTTTGCAGGAGGATTTATCATGCTGTGGCTCTACGGACAGGGTTGGTTTATGGATTTTGCCATAGCCGGGGTGAATATGCGCGACCTGTTCCAGATGCACACCATAAATCTCAGTGTAGCGGTCTGGGTAGGTTTTATAGCCTTGTTCGGGATCGCTACCGATGACGGGGTGATTATGGGGACCTACATTCACCAGGTCTTTGAAGAAAAACAACCGAAAACTGTCCCGGAAGTAAGAGCAGCTGTGCTCGAAGCCGGACTGAAACGGGTGCGTCCCGCCATGATGACCACGGCGGTGACCATTATTGCCTTGTTACCAGTACTGACCTCTACGGGGAAAGGGGCGGATATTATGGTGCCTATGGCTATACCTACCGTAGGGGGAATGTTCATTCAGATAATGACCATGTTTGTGGTCCCCGTATTACAGGCATACTGGAGGGAAACCGTGGTGAAAAAAGAAATATCGGAAACGAACACTAAAACATTATAGAGATGGGAAAGATGATCTTGATATTATGCTGTGTATTGCTGTCCGTAAAAGTGACGGCACAGTCCCTTGAAGATTACCTGCAAACGGCTGCGGAAAATAATCCGAAGATCAAGGCTTCCTACGCCGAATTTGAAGCGGTCATGCAGAAGGCCCCGCAGGTGAGTAGTCTGCCGGACCCTACACTGACGATGAGCGCTTTCGGAAAAATGATAGAGACCCGCCTGGGCAGGCAGGAAGCCAAATTTTCATTGATGCAGATGTTCCCTTGGTTTGGAACGTTGAAAGCACAGGAAGATGCGGCAACCCTGATGGCGGAAGCGGGATTTCAGCAATACCTGGATGTCAGGGAAGAACTTTTCCTGGAAGTGAAAACAGTATATGCCGAAATGTATGAACTGGAAAAGACGATCCGGTTCCAGGAAGAAAATATGGAAGTGCTGAACACTTTCAGGGAACTGGCATTGTCTAAATTCAGGAATGGTAAGGCAGCAATGGTAGACGTGGTCCGTGTAGATATGAAACGAAACGAAACAGAAACAGAAATATCCCTGCTAAAGGATAAAAAGGAAGCCATAAAATACCGTTTTAACGCCCTGCTGAATGTCGGTTACGATAATGAAGTGGTATTTCCGGAAGCACTTCCTTCCGGCGAAGATGATATGCCGGAAGAATATGCGGAAGCAGACAGCCTGTTTTCCGCACATCCGAAAATGCTGCAACTGGATAAACGTACCGCTTCGTTCGGGGCGCAGAAAAGGGCTGCCGTAAAACAGGGATTACCCATGCTGGGCCTCGGGGTAGATTATTCTATAATCAGCAAACAGACGGAAATGAACCCACGGAATAACGGGCAGGATGTGATTATGCCCATGCTTTCCGTGAGTTTGCCTATCTTCAGAAAGAAGTATAAGGCAAAGGTAAAGGAAGCGGAATTCCTGGCGGAATCTGCACAACATCAGAAAGTCGCGGTGAAAAACCAGCTACGGGCCGGGTATGAAATGGCAAAATACGATCTGAAAAAGGCAGAGCAACGTATGACATTGTACGATAAACAACTGGAAAGTACCGGTCAGGTCATAAAACTACTGTTATCGGCTTACAGTAATTCAGGAAGCGATTTTGAAGAGATACTCCGGGTGCAGCAGGAAAAATTGTTATATCAGACTGCAAAGACCACAGCTGAAAAAGACCATTTTGTAGCACAGGCAAAAAAAGATTATTTATTAATAAGATAACCTGTAATGCCGCACGGCTGTGCGGCTTAAACGGGAGGATATGACCCTCCCAGAAATAAATAAACAGATGAAAACAAAAAATAAAAATATCTGGATCATGACAGGAATCCTTCTTTTCGGTTTCCTGCTGGGCTGGCTGGTGTTTGGCGGAAGCGGGGAAACGAAGGATAATCATGTGCACGGAAAAGAAAGTAGTGTTGCCGAAACATGGACTTGTTCCATGCACCCCCAGATCAGGCAGAACGAACCCGGGAAATGTCCGATATGTGGCATGGACCTGGTGCCATTGGAAGACAATGCTTCCGGCGGGGACCCCGCAGTCGTGGAAATGAGCGAAAACGCGGTGAAACTGGCCAATATCCGTACGATGACCGTAGGAAGACAGGCCACGGAAAAGGTAATCCGCCTCAACGGAAAAGTAGTGCCGGACGAGCGTAAAGTATATGCGCAAACCACACATATACCCGGAAGGATAGAACAGCTTACCGTAAACTTTACCGGGGAAAGTGTAAGAAGAGGGCAGTCCCTGGCCGTTGTATATTCGCCGGACCTGGTAACCGCCCAGGAGGAATTGCTGCAGGCTTACACTATTCGGAATGCTCAGCCCGAACTGTTTGAAGCCGCAAAACAGAAACTGCGCAACTGGAAGATAGGGGAGGCACAGATAGACAGGGTACTGAGTAACCAAAGCCCGATACAGCGCTTTCCCATAGGAGCTGATGTAAACGGTATTGTTACGGAAAAGAAAGTAGAACTCGGAGACTATGTGGAGCGGGGAACATCTCTTTATGAAATAGCCGACCTTTCTGCGGTATGGATGCTTTTCGATGTTTATGAAAGCGAAATGGTGTGGATAAAGGAAGGAAGTAAAGTGAACTATACCGTAGCCTCTCTACCCGGAGAGACATTTGAAGGAGTTATTTCTTTTATAGACCCGTTGATCAATGCACAGACCAGGGTAGCTACTGCCCGGGTGGAGGTGTCCAATAAGGACGGGAGACTGAAACCCGAAATGTTTGCTTCTGGGGAAATACGGGTAATGCCCGGTTCGGCATCTGGGGAAGAGATCACCATACCGAAGACCGCGGTTTTGTGGACCGGGGAGCGTTCCGTTGTTTACACCAGGGAAGGAGCCGGGAACAAGCCCGGGTTTAAACTGCGTGAAGTCACCCTGGGACCGTCCCTTGGAAATGCCTATACCGTAAAAGCGGGATTGCAGGAAAGCGATGAAATCGTGGTTAACGGTACTTTTACCGTAGACGCGGCAGCACAACTGGCCGGAAAACCGAGCATGATGAATCCGGAAGGAGGAAATAACAGTGCCGGACATCATCACGGAAATTCCGAAATGGCTGTCCCCGGCACTACAGAACCCCGGAACGCTCCTGTAAAAACAGAGATTTCCGAAGAAGCCAAAGCCGCTTTGGAAAAAGTAACAGAAGCATACCTGGCGCTCAAAGACGTGCTGGTCGGTGGAGACCGGGCAGCGACAAAACAGGCCCTAGAATCCGTACGGTCCTCGATCGCCTCCGTGGATATGTCACTTTTTAAAGGAACATCACACGAACGCTGGATGGATCTTCAGAAAGAAATGAACAGATATGTGGAACGTATGATCGGAGCGGCGGATATAGAAGGAATGCGGACGTATTTTAAACCGCTATCCGACAACATTATCCGGATGGCGAATATGTTCGGGCCGTTTTCCGTAACTTTATACGTACAACACTGCCCTATGGCAGATTCGGATAAAGGAGCCGACTGGTTAAGTCTGTCGAAAGAAATACGCAATCCGTATTTCGGGGATAAAATGCTGAAATGCGGGGAAGTAACAAGTGAGATCAAATAAAAACAGAATAACGTTAAATTACATACCAATGAAAAACAGATTAGTAATAGCAATGCTGGCCCTGGCTACCGTAACAGGGATGTATTCCTGCAAACAGGAAAAAAAGGAAACCGTAAAGACCGTAGAGGAAAAACACGAAGATCATTCGGGGCATGAAGAGAATATGCACCATAAGGAAATGGCTGGAAATCTTACTTTTAAGAATGATAAAATAGGAAATGCTTATGGCCATTACATCCATGTAAAAACCGCTTTGGTACATACTGATGCCAAAGAAGCGAAGAACGGTGCCGGAATGCTGATAAAAGCCCTTTCGGAAGTGGAGAATGCCGAAAAGGCAACTGATTTTGCCAAAGAAATCGAAGGTACGGACGATGTGGAAAAACAACGCAAGGCTTTTTACGGACTTTCGGAAGCCTTTACTTCTGTGATAGACGGGCAGATAGCTTCGGGTACGGTGTATAAACAATATTGTCCCATGGCATTCGATTTTGAAGGAGCACACTGGCTGTCTTCCGAAGAAGAAATACGCAACCCGTATTTCGGGGACAAAATGCTGAAATGCGGAGAGGTAAAAGCGAGGCTTAACTAGAAAACAGATTTGAGATACCGGATATTAGAAATGAGACGACTTACTTATGGTTGAGATACATCGCTATAATCTCACGTCTCATTTCTAATATCTGGTATCTTATAAAACCATGAAACTTCATATTAAAAATATGGTCTGCAGCCGGTGCAAAATGATTGTACGGGCAGAACTGGAAAAGCTGGGATTACAACCTTTATCGGTGGAACTCGGAGAAGTGGAATTTTCCGGGGAAATTTCGGGGAAGGATAAAGAGGAAGTGGAAAAAGCTTTACAGCCCTATGGTTTCACGCTTATCGATGACAAGAAAAGCAGGTTGATAGAAAAAGTAAAAAGCCACATCATAGAACTGGTACACGGACAGGAAAAGGAATATCCGAAAACAAACCTGTCCGACTACCTCAGCCGGGAATTGCACCATGATTATACGTACCTGAGTAATTTGTTTACCCAGATCGAAGGAACCACCATCGAGAAATATTTTATCGCCCAGAAGATCGAGAGGGTAAAGGAGCTCCTGGTTTATGACGAGTTGTCGTTGAGTGAAATTGCGTTCCAGTTACACTATTCCAGTGTGGCCCACCTTAGCAGGCAATTTAAGAAAATTACAGGGCTTACCCCTTCGCATTTTAAGCAATTGGGAGAGAGCCGCAGGAAGCCCCTGGAGGAATTGTGAGGAGGGTATTATAAATTACAGATAGCAAGTTTATTACCTGTCACTTGCAATCATTACAACATCCACCTGTATTTCTGTCTAGGATTAACTATATCGGGAAGGAACTCCAATATAATTTTTAATATTTTTGTTGTTTATGGAAAACGACAAGGAAAAACAACTGGTGGGTGTCAAAGAGATCGCCAGGAGGGCCAATGTATCTACTGCTACGGTAGACAGGGTACTGAACAACCGTTCCGGTGTTTCGGCGAAGACCAAGGAGCGCATACTGGAAATAGTCCGCGAACTGGATTATAAACCCAATATCATGGCACGCCGGCTGGCCTCGAGGAAAACATTGGCATTTGCGGTATTAATTCCTGAAATTTCCGAAGAAACAGAATATTGGGATGCCCCCCTAAACGGTGTAAAGCAGGCCGCCGGTGAAATAAAGGATTTCGGGGTTACGGTAGACCTTTATTTTTTTAATCAGAATGAAAAAACCTCCTTTGTACGGCAATCAGAGGAAATTCTGAACGGGGAATATCAGGGGGTAATACTGGCCCCTATGTTTGAAGAAGAATCTATTGCTTTCATCCGGCAATGCGAAGAAGCTGTAATCCCCTTCGTTTTCATTAACTCCGATATAGAAGGGCAGAACAACCTTTGCTATATTGGCCCGGACCTTTTTCAAAGCGGCTATCTTGCCGGCCATTTAATGCATTATATGCTGAAAGAAGGACAAAGGGTGCTCGTAGTAAATATTTCAAAAGAAATGGACCTGCATCACCACCTGCTTCGTAAGGAGGAAGGGCTAAGAGCTTGTTTCCAAGCTACGGATAAAGGGATTACACTTTTTAAAACAGATATCCGAAAAACCGATTATTCGTCTATTAAAAATGAACTTACACAAAGACTCTCCGGTAATTCTGTCGATGTTATTTTTGTCACTAACTCACGCGTTTCTTCCGTGGCCCGTTTTCTGGAAGAGACCGGAAGACAGGATATTACCCTGATAGGATATGATTTTCTCAGGGAGAATATCCGTTACCTGCAAAAGGGAACGGTCGATTTCCTGATCTGTCAGAAACCTCAGGAACAGGGGTACAGGGGGGTCATGGCACTGTACGATGTCCTGGTACACCAACATACCCTGCCCCGCGAACAGTATATGCCTATTGATATTGTTACGAGAGAGAACTACAAGTATTATCAGAATTAAGAGAGGAACTTCTTTACTGATCTCTAAACGGTTAAAATATTTAGCTTTGGCTTCCAAAGTAAGTTTATCCCACGTGGCCTGAATTACTTAACCCAAGAACCTAGTAACATAAGAACATCCCATCTCTTACCAAAACCTATAGCTTTAAATTCAAAGATCCATTCCGAGCGAAATATCTTATTTTAGAAAAGGCTTTTACCGTCATTTTTAAGTATTCGTCGCTTCGGTCATAAACAGGACCCGGTTTCTTTCCTCATTTTTATTCCATTATTTTTTTAGTGATCACTCTGAAAAGAAAACCTTGATGTTTACTGAGGTTTTACGGCTCTTATTTTCCATAAATCTCCCCTGATACTCATATCTCAAAAAATAATTTATATTGATTTATTATCAATAATATTGTTTATTTTAATAAAATTATTATCTTCGGGCACGTTACCGTATAATAATAATTTAATATTACAGTAATTTTTATGGTTTTTATTCATTTAGATAATGAGCATTGTAGAACTGCGAATGTCCTCCTGCGGATTACAAATAATCGCAGGGTGTACCCGGTGAAAGAGAAGTACAGTTTGCATTTCTGGGACAGGAGCAGGTTGTCAGTAGTATGCCATCTTAAACAGTGCCGGTAAAACATCAATAGTATGATTAAGATCAGGAATATAAGTACCATTTTACCTTTGCTGTTATTACTTCTGCTAAGTAATGGGAAACAGGTATTTGCAGTCTCCCCTCAGGATTTTGAGATAAGGGGTTTCCATCTCGATCTCAGGATACAGGTCATGAGAATGCCTGCCCTGAAGGATTTTGCCCTGAAGCTCAGCAAAAACGGGATAAACACCCTCCTTATGGAATGGGAAGCTACCTATCCTTATGAAAAACACCGGGTCATATCCGGCCCGTATGCATATAGCAGGGAAGAGGTAATATCCTTTATTTCCTACTGTGATTCTATCGGTTTGGACGTAATTCCCTTACAACAAAGTTTCGGACACGTGGAATATATTCTACGCCACCCGAGATACAAGGAACTTCGGGAAGACCGGAAGGATTATTCACAGGTCAATCCCACTAAGGAAGCATTGTGCAAGAAACTTTTTACCGATCTGTACAAAGATATTATCAGTACGCATACCTCGGAATATATCCACATAGGGGGCGATGAAACCTATCTGCTCGGTCATTCGGAGGCATCGCGGAAAAAAGCGGAGGCCATGGGCATGGGGCGTCTGTACGGGGATTACCTGAAAATGCTGTGTGAGGCGGTCATAAACCTGGGCAAACGCCCCGTTATATGGGCGGATATAGCCCTGAAATACCCCGAAGCCCTGGAATTGCTTCCGGAAGAAACCATCCTGATGGACTGGAATTATGGCTGGGAACTCGACCGCTTCGGAGATCACAGGAACCTGGAAGAAAGCGGCTTTGAAATATGGGGCGCACCTGCCCTGAGAAGCGGCCCCGATAATTATTTCCTGACCGACTGGAACAAGCACCTGGAAAATATACGCACCTTTATTCCGCAGGCCCGGTCCCTCGGGTACAAGGGGATTGTGATGACCTCCTGGTCCACCTCCGGAATCTATGCTCCCGTTTTCGAATCGGCTACCGATATCATTGACCTGCACGCCGTAAGACGTGTTTATCCCATTACCGGTTTTGACCTGCTGATAGAAGCTTATTTTGAAGCGTTGAAGTCCGATACACCCTTAGTGCCAGACGATTTTATGACTAAATATTGTGTTGATACTTATGGGTTTGACCCGTCGGAAGCACAGAAATTCCGGAAAGCCCTGACCACTGCTCCTTATGAAGTGAACCAGGGAGTGGTAAGCCACCCCGGTATGGATGTGTCTCAACTCAGGGACAGTGCTGTCCGGGTAAGAAATATGCTCCAGGAACTAAAACCGGAAAAAAACCGGAAAAATTATCAACACCATCTTCTTATGGCCGATATCAGGGTGCATTACCTGAGCTGCATAGCCGTGGAGGAAGAAATGAACAGGGAATCTTTTGATAGCAGTAAGATACCGAAACTCCTTGGCACCCTTAACGATATTCCGTGGCGTAAAACAGACGGGAAATTTATACGACTCAACCGTCAGGTATTCTACGTCTCCGAACTGGAAAAGGAAAACCGACTGAGAAATAAAAGAAGGCAAACACTTATCGGGAAACTGCAATAAATTGACAAAATGCCAAGAGAAAAGACACATATATTACAAGCGGGTACTACGGGAACAGGGCAGATGACACTGTCGATTGCTATTATAGCGCTGCTGTTCTTTGTCTTTGGGTTTGTAACCTGGATCAATGCCATATTGATCCCCTATTTTAAAGTGGCCTGTGAACTGAACAATTTCCAATCCTACCTTGTTGCCTTTGCTTTCTATATCGCTTACCTGGTCATGGCCATTCCTTCGGGATACCTGTTGAAAAGGACCGGGTTCAAAAAAGGGATGATGATCGGTTTCTGGGTTATGGCCGTGGGGACATTGATCTTTGTTCCTGCGGGGATGACCCGTACATACGCGGTTTTTCTCACCGGACTGTTCACCATGGGGATGGGACTGGCAGTGTTGCAAACGGCAGCCAACCCGTATATTACTATCCTTGGAGCAAAGGAACGCGCGGCGCAGCGTTTCAGCATTATGGGGGTGTGTAACAAGCTGGCAGGAATACTTGCTCCCTTGCTTTTTGCCGCCGTTATACTACGGCCTACGGATGATGTGCTTTTTCAAACCGTAGGGACCATGCAGGGGCCGGAAAAAGAATTATTGCTGGACGAACTGGCCAGACGGGTGGTCATACCTTATGCCGTATTGTCTATGGTCTTATTGTTGCTCGGGATCATGGTCAGGTTCTCTCCCTTACCGGAGATCGATACCGAATCGGAGGATGAAGAAACTGCGGCATCGAATACGGGTAAAAACAGTATCCTCGATTTTCCCCACCTCGTGCTGGGGGCCGTAGCCATATTTTTTCATGTAGGTTCGCAGGTCATCGCGGTAGACAGTATTATCAATTACGCTTCGGACGGCAGACTGTCCTTTCTGGAAGCCAGGATATTTCCTTCCTATACCCTTAGTGCAACCATAATAGGGTACCTGCTGGGGATTTCCCTGATCCCGAGATTTATCTCCCAGCTTCGCGCCCTGAAGATATGTACGATACTTGGTGCTTTGCTCAGTGTAGCCATCCTGTCGGTGCATTATCAGGTGCGTTTGCTGGGGGTTGAGGTGGATATATCGGTATGGTTTGTAGTGCTGCTCGGGTTTGCCAACTCCATGATCTGGGCAGGGGTATGGCCCCTGGCTATGGACAACCTGGGTCGTTTTATCAAAACCGGGGCCTCATTGCTTATCATGGGACTGTGCGGTAATGCCATTATGCCGCTGTTTTATGGTTACTGGGCCGATCATTATGGCCTTCGGGAAGCCTACTGGGTTTTAATCCCCTGTTACCTCTACCTTATTTTTTACGCCTTTTACGGTTATCGTCTGAAAACGTGGGTTTATGCCCGTTCATCCTGAAATAAAAACTAATGGAATATCTGAAAATATACAACGGAACAATACTAACTCCTCACCGCACCATAAAAGAAGGATGTATCCTTATCAAAAATGGAAAAATACTGGAAGTAGGCAGTGCGAACGTGGAGGTGAAAGGGGCAGCCGAAATCGATGCTGGTGGACGCTATATAGCTCCAGGTTTTATAGATATGCACGTACATGGCGGCGGCGGGCATGATTTTATGGACAATACCCCGCAAGCCTTTCTGGGTATAGCCAAAGCGCATGCTTCTTACGGTACTACAACCCTGATGCCCACGACATTGAGCAGCGCCAGACAAGATCTTATGGCCACCCTGGAACTTTACGAACCGACGGACAGGCTTAACAATGAAGGAGCACAATTTGCAGGAATGCATATCGAAGGACCTTATTTTTCCATGAAACAGAAAGGCGCACAGGATCCCCGGTTTATCCGTGATCCCCAACCGGAAGAATACAGGGAGATTGCAGAGCGGTTTCCTTTCGTCAAAAGGTGGAGTATCGCACCGGAATTGCCCGGGGCGCTGGAAATGGGGCGTTATCTCTCCAAACGGGGGATTTTACCCTCCGTAGCACATACCGATGCGATTTATGAAGAGGTACTCAGGGCTTATGAAGAAGGATATGTTCACGCCACACATTTCTATTCCTGTATGTCCGGGGTATCCCGGCGGAATGCCTACAGGTATGCGGGTGTTGTGGAGAGCGCCTATCTCCTGGACAATATGACCGTAGAGATCATAGCCGACGGCATCCACCTGCCCGCTCCGCTGTTAAAACTGGTCTATAAGATCAAGGGGCCCGATCGAACCGCATTGATCACTGACGCCATGCGGGCTGCGGGTATGCCGGAAGGGCCAAGCATATTGGGAAGCCTGGCGGGCGGACTTCCGGTGCTTGTGGAAGACGGTGTGGCCAAATTGCCTGACAGATCGGCTTTTGCCGGAAGTGTGGCCACGGCAGACCGACTGGTACGCAATATGACGGAACTGGCCGATGTACCCCTGCACGATGCCATTCGGATGATGAGCGAAACACCGGCAACCATACTGAAGATACAAGACCGGAAGGGAACACTGGTAAAGGGAAAGGATGCCGATATAGTCATCTTTGACGAGTATATAAACATCAACACCACTATCGTAAAGGGGAATGTTGTCTTTCGCCGTGAAACCGATACATCAATAGTACATCACAAAATATTATGAATACAAAATTACAGGCTGAAAAATTAAGTGTGAGGATCTACGAAAACCGTGGGGATCTGGGCAAGGCTGCCGCAATTGCCGTAGCCGCAGTCCTCAGAAAAATGCTTTCGGAGCAGAAAGAGGTGAATATGATTTTTGCCGCTGCTCCCTCGCAGAACGAATTCCTCGCTGCCCTGCGCCATATGGAAGACATACCGTGGAACAGGGTCAATGCCTTTCATATGGACGAATATATCGGGCTGCCATCAGATGCCCCGCAGGGTTTCGGGAATTTTCTGCGCGAACGCCTGTTCGATCGCCTTTCTTTTGCTTCGGTACATTATATCCGTGGCAATGCGGAAGATCCGGAAGCCGAATGCCACAGGTATGCGGATCTCCTGAAGCGCTATCCTACACACATAACCTGTATGGGTATCGGCGAGAACGGTCACCTGGCCTTTAACGATCCGCCCGTAGCCGATTTTGAAGATAAGGCCCTGGTAAAAGTGGTTACTCTGGACGAAGCCTGCCGCAGGCAACAGGTCAATGACGGGTGTTTTTCGGATATGAATAAAGTCCCCGTAAATGCACTGACGCTTACCATACCCGCCCTGATGAGGAGTTCCGCGATATTTTGCATGGTGCCGGGAAAAACCAAAACCGGGGCGGTAAGGGATACCCTGGAACAACCGGTAATAGAAGAATATCCGTCTACCATATTGAGAAAACACGAACATGCCACCTTGTTCCTGGACAGGGAGAGCGGCGCTTTATTGAAAACAACTTTATGAAATCCCGGAAATTGAAAATACCCTATATCGAAATACCACAGGCGGCGCTCAACGGGCATATGAACAATAGCTTTGAGGATGCGTGTTCCTTTTTGATCGATAACAGGCCCTGGGAACAATATCCGGATGTTGTAAAGGCCGGTTGTAAGGTGGCCCATAACGGAGATGCCCTTTTCCTGAGTTACTATGTTGAAGAGAACCACGTGGTAGCATCTTCTGTGACCAATGGGAATATCCATAAAGATAGCTGTGTAGAGTTTTTTATTTCTTTTGGCGATGACGATAGCTATTACAACCTGGAATTTAACTGTATAGGCTGGGGGAAAATAGGATATGGAAAGGACAGGCACGATCGAAACCTGCTTCCGTCCCGATTGGTGGAATCCGTAACCTCCTTTTCAAGTATTACATCGAAGGTTGTCAATGAAGAAAAGCATTTTATATGGGAAATATCCTTTGTAATCCCTATAACGGTCTTTTGCCATAACCATATCCGTTCATTTTCGTCCCTGAGAGCCCGGGGTAATTTTTACAAATGCAGCAGTGCAGGCCCGCGCCCCCATTATTTAACCTGGAATAAAGTCAATACCGAAAAACCTGATTTTCACCGCAAGGAATGCTTTGGAGAACTGGAGTTCCTGTAAGCCAGGATCCCGGAAAGGATTAAAAGACTGACTAAAAGAATATCCGCAAAAAAAACACCACGATGACGGCCGAATGCCCGAGTCCACTAAAAAACCGATTCCTATGGAAACCAAAACCGAAAGACCCGTATTAAAGAAAGACTGGGACCTGTTTTTTACGGGTGATAATGAAACACTTTACTCCTGTTTTTATCTCTTTTACAACGATCTGTACAGACTCGGACTGTTCTGGTTTAAGAACCCGGATATTGCGAGGGAAAGCATTCACAACCTGTTCCTTGAATTATACGAAGTATGGGAGGTGCCCCGGAATGTCTATAACAAAAAACAGTATGTGCTCACCGTATTCCGGAAAGTGAGTTACAGGACCTATAACAATTATGCCTCCAAAGACGCTGTGGGGAGGCCGTTTGAAATATGGGCGCCGGACGGGCATAAGGAAGTTTCTTATGAAGATTTCCTCATTGCATCGCAGGTAGAGGATTATAGGAAAAAACAGTTACTTCACGTATTGCATAAGCTCACCCGGCGGCAGAAAGAGGTTATCCGCCTTCGTTTTTTCGAAGGACATTCCTACCGCGAAATTGCACGGATGACATCCCTCAGCGAACGTACCATTTACAATACCCTGCACAATGCCATCTGTTATCTGCGCAAACATCTTACGTATTGATTTGAATCCCATTAACGGGTCTTATTCCCCAACACCTGTCATGATCCCCATTATCGGGATATCGAAGGACTCTGCACAGAAATGAACTAAGGTTTATTTGTTCGAATATTTTGTGGGCCTCTCCATGCAATTCTTTGTGAACCTTTGTGCATTTTTTGTATAATAACACATATAATACAAAGAGCCACAGAAATACATAAGTCGATCTTCTTTTGAGATATATTAAATACCCGTTATTTTTTTATTGGTGAGGTAGAAGAGCTGGAAGGTTGTTCCCGGAATCAAAGGAAAAACAGAACGGAACCGAATGGCGATGTGAACCAGGAACGACTATACTGCCTTTCCATAGAATTATACACGACCTGTTGATGTTCTTTGTCAATGAACTGTCTTGCGACAAAATTCGGTGTTGTTCCGTCCTGTTTATAAAAAGTTAGAGTTAATTTCCACAGAATTCTCCGTGTAACTTTGTACCTGCTTTGTGAAATCTCTGTGGTAAAATAAAGCCTGTGATCCGGAAAACCACAAAGTTTTTCGCAATTTTATATTTTTAGCCTGATCCTTTTCTTTTCCAGAAGCCCGGTGATTGTTATGATGAGAAAAGCATACAAAAGCGATTTGCATATCCCCACCATTCCGGTGCGCAATATTTCGGGTAATTGCCAGAAGAATAATGTCAGCAGGGCATTGTGGAGGTACGGGAGGAGGTAACAGGTAAGTGTGCTGGTTCCGGCAGGGCTTATCCAACGGTACCATCCCGACCATCCTTTAATATCGGTGATCCATACCATCAGGGCATATCCGGCCATGCTGATGCCCGAACACACCAGTACAAAAGAAGGCGTGGCCAGGATTTTGGATATGATCCATTCTTTACGGGCCAGTA
Source organism: Sinomicrobium halophytocola (assembly GCF_052983395.1). Taxonomy (NCBI): domain Bacteria; kingdom Pseudomonadati; phylum Bacteroidota; class Flavobacteriia; order Flavobacteriales; family Flavobacteriaceae; genus Sinomicrobium; species Sinomicrobium halophytocola. Next base: position 50,103 of record NZ_JBRKIT010000043.1, on the reverse strand, counting down.
GCCCCAGGGCTATGAAAACTATGGCCATCCCCGAGATGATCCATAAGAACTCCCGGTTATTTTCCCGATATCGTTGATATATCAGTGACACTACAACACCACAAGCCGTGAGAGCAGTAGAGGATCCGTTGCCTAAAAACCACAGGTAGGGGCGAATACCATCTATAGGAGAGAGCACACCGGAATGCGAAGCGATGTTAAACAGGATCAACCCGGCGAGGGTGATCGCTTGTATCCACAACCGGCCCTTGGAAAAGAGGAATATGATGCTCACCACAAAATAACTCCAGCCTATTTTTCCGAGAATTCCCCACCAGTAGTTCTGCATCCCTGTAATATTACCGCTATCGTCCTCTCCTTTATAAAGTATGGCCATAAGTAACAGGATAATAATTCCTGCGGCTTTAAGTATAGAAGGCCATCGTTTTTTCTCCCTGGGATAATCGAGCCATACCAGGAAAAAGCCTGTGGTTATGCAAAACAGCCATACCCCTTTTGGAAGCAGTGATGTTGCCGAATAGTGTTCCAGGTTTACGAGAAAAAGTCCCATGACCACCAGTGCCAGGGTTCGGATGATGATGTGCCAGCCTGTTTCTGCCTGTGTATGTCCTTTTTTGGTCCTGTTTTGTATGGCATAAGGAACGGACAATCCCACAATGAACAAAAAGGCGGGGAAAATAGTGTCGGCAAGACCTAAACCGTCTTCCTCTGCGGCCCGGTGACCGATCCATCCCGGAATATCTTTTAGTGTCCAAAGGGTGTTTACAAAGATCATCAATAACATGATCAGCGCGCGAAAAGCATCGATGGATAATAGCCTGTTTCTTTTGTTGTTTTGCATTGTTTATGGCATTTTAAGACCCGTACCCCATCGGCACGGGCCTTTCTTGACATTTGTTTATGTTATTTCGTTCGGAAGGGATATGGTCATTATCACGGATCAGTCATGTTGTGCGATACGCTCCACACGGATATCACTCAGGGTGTAATTCAGGGTATTGCCCGCGCTGTCCGATCCGGTGAACAATACGGCATCTATCCTGCCTTCGTTGTCCAGCTCTCCCGTGCTTACGAGGTCAGGGGAACCGGAGTGAGTAACGAATTGATCGTTCACCACCACATGATAGGAGTTGGGTGCTATATCATAACTAGCGGTTCCCCGTTGGTATGTTTTGGTGGAAGCTGTATTGTTACAGTGTATTTCCACATCCATAGCGGTAGTCCTGGAAAAGTGGTCCGTATCGGCAGCACGGTGAAAGTAACTTCCCCCGGTTTCATAGCGGTATTCGGCATTGGTACAGCAATTGCCTACGAAAAACCTTATGGCGCCGAATAATCCTTCCTGTTCGAAGTTGGTATAGGCTTCGGTACCGGTAAAGATATCGGCCGAGGAATTTCCCAGGGCAAAAACGGCGGTACCCTGTGTACTGCTGTTGAAATCTACGGTAAAATACAGGCTTGTGGCAGCGGAACCTTCTGCGATCTTGTAGAGGGAAAACTTGTTGGGTGTAGCATTGTTGCCCGCCCCAAGGTTAAGTGTTGATCCGGATAAGGTAAAACCGACGCCTGCCGAAGCAGCGGTACTTACCTGGGCTGTTCCCGTAGGGGGATAGGACAGGAACCCCGGATCTTCTTCAGAGGAAGCAGACGTTTTGGTAACCCCGGAGGGCGGATAACTCGTACCGGAACCCGTACCCGATCCCAGGTCGTAATCCCATATGGCTTCGTCTTTGAAATGGGCTTTCATGAACACCCCGGAGACTTTCAGGTTGTCATGTGTCCACGGGCCGTCGGGACAGGTGCCGTTTTTCCAGACGGCACCGCTTAGAGGGCTGTCGGAATAGTTCCAGTTACACCAGGATATCTTGTTGTCTGCAAGGAAATTAAGCCACTTCTGGGACATGTCAAAATTGTTCTCTCCGTCGCCCCAGCCGTCCTGCGTACCGAATTCGGTGACAAATACCGGGATACCGGAGCCGAGAGCGCTGGATACATATCCCATACGGTCGATCTGCCCGGGGTCGGCGGCATAAAAGTGCATGGTGTACATGACGTTGTTATAACTGAGTTCATTGCCTATAACCCAGTCCGGTCGGGAAGCGAATTCGGGTGTCCCCACAATGATTACCGAATTCGGATCGTTATCCCGTATGATAGGAATAATTTCTTCGGCATAGTTCTTTATCATGGGCCAGGTCACCACATGATTATCATTATTAGGTTCATTACAGATCTCGTAGAGTACATTTCCCTTGTCCGCGTGCTCTTCCGAAACATGCTCGAAAAATACTTTAGCCAGGTCGGTATTCGCATTCGGGTCGCCGGGGTGTAGCATGTGCCAGTCAATCAGGGCATAGATACCCCTGTCGTAACACTCTTCGACCAGGCTGTCTACAAACTGGGTGAAGAAAACCGGATCTGTTTCATACCCGCCTTCCTGTACATACATCGATAACCGGAGAATATCAACACCCCAATCATCAACAAGCAGGTCCAGGGACTCTTCGTTATAACAATTACCGCGATATTGCAGGCCGTGGGTGCTCATACCCCTGAGCTGAACAGGGGCTCCGGCATCATCACACAGTTGGGTGCCGATAACCTGGAGGTTGCCATGTGCTCCGAAAACCGGGGTGTGTATCACATTTTCTCCATTGGAACCCAATAATCCGGGATTGCAGGAAACGATAAGGGTGAAAATAACAAGGGACAGGATCACTAGTTTTTTCATAATAAATAGTTTGGTTCGGTAGTTAATTACTGAGGGAAAAATAAACGTCATCTACATAAAAAATATAGGTAGCGGGATTTACATTGCCGGCCATACCGGGAATGCTTTTTACTACGACTACATTGTTTACATCGGTAAGGTCAAAATTTGGGTTTTGAGTGGAAACATCCATGAAAGGGATGGTAATGGCATGCCAGTTGCCGTCATAGGCAAAACCGTAATCCGTAGGATCGAAAGCTGCCATCTGGCCCGCGGCATCTTCCAGGCGTATGATGGTCTCCTGAGGACTGGCGGACTTGAGGGATATATGAAAAGTATTATACGGACTTAAATCCTGATTGGGATCTCCCGGGTAATTGAAATAAGTAGAATAATTGGTTGCAGACCCGTTCCCGGTGGCTTTGGCTTCGATCACCACGCTACCACCGTCGGTCCCCGCATCCGGATAGCTGATATTGGCGGTCATGGAACTGGTATTTAAATTCTGCGAGGATACGACATCGGTTACCGTTCTTTCCGTAAAATAACCTAAAGTCACACTTTCCGGTTGTCCGGACAGCTTTCTGCCGATACCCTGTAAGAGACTCAGGCTGTCAAAAGTATCCTGCGAAAGCTCCCAGATCATAACCCCGGCAATGTTTTGCATGGCATATTCGGTTTTGGCCTCGATAGTGGTGATCCCGTTATATTTATATCCCACATATTCATCTACATATGCAGCAGCGGGGTACTGGCTTACTATATCTTTATAGGAAGTGCCCCCGGTGCCTACAGTGTTTGTGTAACCGTAAAAAGGAACACCCAAAACCAGTTTTTCTGCCGGACAACCGAGGGCGAGCCATGTTTGTATATGGCTTACGGCATCTGCATAAGTGGAATGATGTCCTGTAGTTCCCCAGCCGTTATCATAAGACATGACATTGACATAATCAAAATGGGGTATGGAAGAAACAGGTATCCTTCCCCCGGTGTACGTTGCCGTGGCACATGTGACTAATTTCCCCAGGGGATTCAGGGCATCTCTGAGATCTTCTATAAAAGGAGTATAATATCCGGCATTGACCAAAGCCTGTAACCTGGCGCCTTCAATATCCACATCAATACCGTCCAGGTTAAAATACTGAACAAATGCCGATAGGTTACTGACCAATGTTGCCCGGTTGGAAGGTTGCAGAAGTGTTTCCCAGTCTCCCGCACATACGGGCTCCGAACCTCCTCCCAAAGAGGCGAGAACTTTCACGTTTTCCTGGTGTGCCTTGTTTACGACATACGTAATGTCTGATGCCGAAGCATTACTGCATGTTGGTTCTCCGTTGGATAAAACCGCTCCGGATACATCCGGGTTAACGAAAGCGATATTGATGTGTGTAACGATATCCAGGTCCGTATTGTCTATTGTATTTTGCATATTGACATACGTGGGAATATACCCGATAACCACCTTATCGTTATCTTGTACCATACTGACCAGATGATGTGACTCGGGGTCGGGATTTTCAACAAGTTGTTGATCTGAATTGCAGCTCCATAAAAACGGAGCGAATGCCCATAAATTGGTTAAAAACCAAATGCTTTTTTTACGTATCATTTTTTTAAATTTTTGGTTAGTTCATATTTTTCACTGTTGTATTCCTTACATTGAAAAAGACTGCTATAGCTGTCCCTGAATTGGCTTTTAAGGGCTTTAATTCAATGTATTGTACAAGGTTGCGGTAAGCGAGTTTGTACCTGTAGTATCGTAATCGCCCGCCCATATATAAGCTCCGAGAAATTGGTTTTCTTTAATGTACTGCGCTTTTTGTTCTACCAGCGGGACACCGTTGTAATACACGCCATAGGCGATGTCTGAGAATTCGTTAGCATAAGCTTCCGGGTCCTGGATGAGAATATCGTTGTAGGTCATATAGGCATACGATCCCCAGCTGGCATTATTGCCGTTCTCGTCAATTTCGTCATACCGGACACCGAAGGCCGGGATTCCCAACACTATTTTGTTTGTGGGAATACCGTGTGTATTTGCCCATATTTCAGCCCCCTGCACCATATATTCGTATGGGGAAGACTGTCCCAGCGGGGCGCCGGGCCCTACGTGGGTTCCGTTTTCAAAAGCCCTGACATTAAGCCAGTCGGCATCCGACAGGTCCGTGTATTCCCAATGTACCCAGTTGGTGGCAACCGTTACGGTAACCAGGGCCTCTTCGGGAAGCGCTTCCTTGAGGGCGTTTACAAAAGGACCTACGGCAGCAGCATTATTTGAAGCAAGAGTAGAGTTCAGGTCGGTCATCATAATCTCTACGCCGTCCATTTTCTTCTCACTTACATAGTTTACGATATTTTGTATCAATAAGTCCCTGGTTTGCGGGTCCCGGATCACATTGCCGAAGTCGTTACTTTCATAAAGCGCCCATCCGTCTATGCCCGAAAGCCTTCCGCTGATACCCAGCAGTACGGGTACTCCGTTGAGGTGCGATCGTGCTACGAGGGCATTAGCGGTCTGACCTGTTTCACCAGCTATTACATCCAGGCCTCCACCAGGGAGTACCCTTCCGCATTTAAAAGCCACATGGGTTATAGTGTTCCAGTCGATATTCTCCGAACTGCCTCCTTCGGACAGGTAAGACATCACCACGGAAGTATACGGTTTGAACTCGTATTCTTCCGGACTGACCAGGATAAAAGTATTGCGCGTGGCCATATCGTCCCCGTTCCTCACTTCGAGTACCAGCTCGTATTCGCCTCCTTCTTCAGCAATAAAGGTATAGTCTTCTTCTTTGGACATGACCTCTCCGTTTATCTTCCAGCTGATATCCACTTTTCCGCCGGGCGAGAATGCAAGATCTTCGAAAGTAACTTCCTCGCCTACATTGATAACATAGGATGGTATGGAAAAAACGCTTGTAGGGTCAAAGATCCTCGGAAAGAAGTCACTGCTATAGCCGTCATCATCCGATGTGCTGCATCCCGAAGCGGAAAGCACGAGCATGACCGGGATGATATAAATCCATATTTTTTTCATTGTTTACGTTTTTAATATTACTGTTCAACATCCCACCATACCCTGGCATTCCAGGTATCTTCTCCCCCGAGGCGGTCTACGGCTTCCTGGTAATGAATGGCATTTTGTTCCTGTTCGGTAAGCGGATATTCAAATCTGCGCGGCGTGGTCGTGGTGGTGGACTCACCGGTTACGGAAGATGGCAATACGGGGTAACCTGTCCTTCTCCAGTTGGCAAAAGCTTCCGGGCCGTTGAGTAAAAGGGCGATCCAGAGTTGGGTGTTCACGACTTCCAGTTCTCTTCCCGGTATTAAAGGGACACTCTGAATAAAATCGTCGATTTGTGTATCCGTAAACGTGGGGCCTCCGGGAAAGAAGCTCAACTGTTGCAATGCTGCCCGGACACCATTTTCGTAATGTCCCTGGGCACTTTCACCAAACTCCTGCCCGAACCGCAATGTGGCATCGGCGAGTAGAAATTCTACCTCGGCGTAGGTGAGATGCAGGTAAGGAGCGTTGTTTGCTATGAGGAAATTGGCGATCTGGGCTTTCTGCTCATTGTTGGTTACCATATACGTCTCGCCCGAAGGGAGCGTAATCTCGAATTCGGCCTGCCAGTTATCCCACAAGTATTCGTTGCTGTTTACCCCGGTAAACCCTATCACTTCACTAACCTGCTGGGTAATATCTGTTCTGTCGAAAGGGCGAAAGGCATAAGTCTTGTAATATCTCGCTATTTCCGGTAGCCTTGGATCATTGGATTCCCGCATAATGTCGATCAGTGTATTAGATATCCTGGAAAGCTCCTCACTTTGGTTCAGGGCGGCAGAGAGTCCGTTACCCCGGATATCCTGATAATCGTTTTGAATGTCTTCGTGCTGCATCATGCATGTTTCCGAGTTGTTTTCCAATACTCCTGCATCGTAGGCTTTTTTGGCTTCTTCTTTGGCGCGCTGCGGATCTACTTTTACCAGCCGCATGGCAAGCCGTAGGTGCAGGGAATTGGCAAATTTTCGCCAGGCCTCGATATTACCGTCGTAAAAGAAGTCGTTTTCGATATTATCTGCAGAAGGGTCAAGCTGGGCGGAAGCTTCACTTAATTCCTTGAAAAAGTCATTGTAAATGTCTTCCTGTCTATCATATACGGGCCGAACGATACCTTCGTTGTATCCCTTGCCCGCCTCGCTGTAGGGAATGTCGCCATACAGATCGGTAAAGCGGGCAAACAGGTATACTTTCATAATACGGCATATGGCGTTAAGGTTGGACTGACCGTCCTGGGCATTGGTCCTTTCTACGGCATCTACTATATTGAGCAGGTGAGCGTTAAAAGTATTCTCCCACGGGTATGCCATATATGGTTTGTTATAGATATAGAATTGTCCGTAACGGTTGGCCCATATTCCTCCCACATGCTGTACGAGAGGCATGGTCAGCATCACACTGGTCCTTTCATTGACCCCCAGACCACCGGAATAACTGAGTTGCACCAGGTTGAGTTGCTTTTCGGGGTCCAGGTTGCTGGAACGTATGGGGTCTATATTGGTATCTCCGAAGTCGTTGCAGGCACCCAGTACAATCGCAAATAATGCAGTAACCAGCGCTCTTGTGCAGTAGTTTTTAGTTGTAATTAACCTCATCACCTTCATTATTTAGTTAAAACTTGATTTTAAAATTAAAGCCCATGCTTCGGCGGGACGGGAGCGATCCGTATTCGAGCCCTTGTCCGTTACTGTTGTTGTAATTGGAGTCGGGATCGATATTGGGAACGGATTTGTAGATGATAAACGGATTCCTGCTTACCAGCGCTATGCTCAGGTTGCTCAGGCCCCATTTGGAAACCAGGGTGGATGGTAGGCTGTACGAAAGTGTCAGTTCTCTCATTTTTACATAGCTGGCATCATAGATGTAAGGTATGGCGATGCCGTTACCGTCGGAATAAATACCCGACCAGTATTGAGAAGGGTTCACAGCCCTGGTGTTCTGTTCGTAAACCGGGTTACCATCACCGTCTGTCCCGGTTTGGACCACACCTTTCGGAATATAGCCAAGACCGGCTGTTCCCATTTCTTCTTCGGTCATACCGCTTTCCTGTCCGCTGATCCATTCTTCACGTCCTTCCAGGGTTTTTTTGGACAGTCCGCGTATATCGGCAAAAAGGTTGCTCATCGCAAATATTTCCCCGCCGAGTTTTACATCCAGGTTGGCGGTCAGGGTAATATTCTTGTAGCTGAAAGCGCTGTAGAGTCCGCCGGTCCATTTAAAAGTACCCTGTCCGATGACCTGGCGTTCTTCGCTTATTACAGGCATCAGCGTATTGGAATTGAGTATGATATTGCCCTGCGGATCTTTTTGATAGCCATATCCGAGTATGGCGCCATAGGGGGCGTTGGGCATAGCTATTACCGAAACCCCCATCCACCGGGCATCGGCCAGGGAGAGGAATGGTACTCCTTCCGCAAGAGATTCTACCTTATTCTCATTGAAGGCCATGTTCATGTTGAGGTTCCACTGGAAATTCTTGTTCATAACGGGCTTGGTACTCAACACGATCTCTACGCCTTCGTTGGTCACCACGCCGGCATTGATCATCTGGTAAGTAAACCCGGAAGAAATGGGAATGGGCACACGGTTTATCTGATCCCGGGAACGTTGGTTGTAATATGTGAGGTCCAGTCCTATCCGGTTTTTAAGGAATTTGAGCTCCAATCCGGTCTCGAAAGAACGGGTACGGGTAGGTTTCAGATCGGGATTGGGTAAGGTAGTCCCTGCTACACCTCCTACGGACGTTCCGTTAAAAGAAAGTGGATTGAGTTCATAATAGAGATCCAATTGATACGGGTCGGTATCATTGGCGACTTCTGCCACTGAAGCCCTCACTTTACCGTATGACAGTATATCATTTTTTAAATTAAAGGCTTCCGTGAAAATGAAACTGCCGGAGAGCGAAGGGTAATAATACGTGTTATTGTCTACGGGGAGGGTAGAAGAGGCATCCTGTCTTATGGTGGCATCCAGGTACAGGAACCTTTTATAGCCTGCATTTAAAAGCAGGTAGGCCGAATTGTTCTTTTTCCTGTAATGGGTAGATACTATGGATTTATCTGCAAAGCTGTTGGGGCTCACCACGTCCGTAACTGTCATATTCAGGAATTCCCAGGCATCTCTTTTATTGCTGATGCGCGAAAGACTACCTCCAAGTTTTGCGGAGAAATTAAAATTGGGGGTGAACTGTTTTTCAAAACTGAGCAATACGTCGGCTTCTGTCGTAAAATAGGCCTGGTCGTTCATATTGAGCCTTCCTGCGAGAGATCCCGGAGTGGTTCTCGGGGCAAATTTCCGAAAATCGAGATAGGTAATATCCGTGGACAGTCGACCTTGTATGCTGAGCCAGTCGTTTATGGTATAATTGGCCTGGATCATTCCCATAAACCGGTTCTTTTTGGTGGTATTTTCCATTTCATTGATCACCCAGTAAGGGTTCAACCGGTATTGTCCGCCGCCCCAGTTGACGTAAGTGCCCTCTTCGTCCTTGTAATAGTCTTTAAAGAGCGCCTGGTCTACGTTATTGGCGAGCCCTATGAAATTGTTCCCTATGTTGCTGGGATCATCTGCCAGCCCCGGGCGATTATTTACTTTTTCTTTGAGGTAAAAAGCGCGGCCGGAGACTTTCAGTTTTTCTCCCAGACTGGCACTCCCGTTAAAGGTGAAAGAATTTCTCTTAAAGTCACTTCCGGGAATAATGTCGTCGTTTTTCATATCCAGAACGGCAAGGCGGAACGAAGCCCTGTCCGAATAGCTGCTCAGGGCTATATTGTTGCTATAGGTAATACCCGTCTGAAAAAAATTGCTGATATTATCCTTAACAAGAGCATACGGACGCTCTACACCATCATAATAAGTCATCATCAGATTTGGGTCCAGTCGCGGCCCGAAATTGGAAAACAGGGTTGAACGGGCTTGTGTTTCATCCTGGGGCAGGGTCTGGTTTCTTCCTTGGCCGTAAAGATGCTGGTGGTCGTCATACCGGGTGAGTTGCTTTTCAAACGTAATAGTACTATTCAGTTCGATACCCAGTTCCTTCTGTTGATCTCCTTTTTTGGTTGTTATGAGAATAACCCCGTTGGCAGCCCGGCTTCCGTAAAGTGCGGCGGCGGAGGGACCTTTAAGAACACTGATCTTGTCTATATCGTCCGGGTTTATGGCAGAAACAGCATCTCCCATATCATAACCGTCACCATACTGGGAACTTGCCACCTGGCCGTAATTGGAATTGTCCATAGGCACCCCGTCTATGACATAAAGCGGTTGGTTACTACCGGTAATCGTCGTATTTCCCCGGATGACCACGCGCGAAGATCCTGTAGGTCCTCCTGCGGTGCTGCTTATCGACAGTCCGGCAACTTTCCCAGCAAGGGCATTGACAACATTGGGGATCCTTACTTTCTGGACCTCTTCCCCGTCTACCTGCGAAACGGCATATCCCAAAGACCTTTCCTCCCGTTTTATGGCCAGGGCAGTAACGATGGTCTCTTCCAGTTCCAGAACGCCTTCTTCCAGTACGATTTCCATAGTGGTTTCGGGGTCTTCCACCGTTACGGATTTTGACCGGTATCCCATCATGCTGAATTCAATGATGTCTCCTTCCGAAGCCTGAATGCTGAATTTCCCGTTATAGTCTGTTATCGTACCGGTTTTTGTTTCAGTATTCTGCAAGGTAACACCCAATAACGGTTCTCCGTCAGCCCCGGTAACTTGTCCTACTACCTGTTGCTGAAAATAATGGTACGAGAGGAGGGGACGAGCTGCAATGGAAGAGCATTCGGGAGAAGATTGTACCCCTTTCATACAAAGCAATGTAAGGCAACAGAAAAATAATGGTCTTGGAGGTAGCCACCGGCATTGTTTTTTTAATAATGTTCTCATCATTTTAGTTAGTTAATGTTAATAAGAATGGAGTAAGTCTCCGTGTGTGCCATATTACATTAAGCAGGATTACCCAGACTGTTCGAGGTATGTGTCGGGCCGTATTTTTGGCAGATACATCTGTGATATTTGTGGTATATATTCGATGGGACGTTTATATATAAAGTGGTACAGATATGATGTTTTTACCAAAAAAGTTTTCTTTTTTTTTAAGAAATGAAGAAAAACAAAGGTTTTACGAGAGATTGAAAAGTACTCTTAACAGGGGAAAATTGTTTTTTTATATGGAAACCCGTAAATTATACAATCCTTTTCTAAAATTGTGTAACACATAAAAAGCACTTTTGTTAGAACTTTGTCGTATAAATTCAAAGAGATGAAGCATACTTATTCGATAACCGGAATGTCCTGCGAAGGATGCAAGAAGCATGTAGAAAATATTTTACAACATATAGACGGTGTAACCGGTGCTGATGTAGACCAGGGGAAATCGGAGGCAGAGGTGGAAATGGAATATCATGTTCCGCTGGAAAAGTTACAGCAGGCCTTTGAAGAGGATGGAGGGCATTATGGTATAAAGATGCCGGAAGCGATACAGGAGCATAAAAGCTGTAGTTGTTGCAGTTCGGGAAAGGATGATCATGCATCACATCATAAGAAAACGGATAAAAAAACTTCCGGCAGTGGCAGTGGGGTTTATTATTGCCCTATGCATTGCGAGGGGGATAAGACCTATGATAAACCGGGAAGCTGTCCTGTTTGTGGGATGGATCTTGTAGAGGCCCCGTCTCTGGAGAGGAAAAAAACGAAATATACCTGCCCTATGCATCCTGAAGTAGTGAAGGACGAGCCCGGTTCCTGCCCGATATGTGGCATGGACCTGGTACCGATGGAGGCCGATGAGGAAGAGGAGGACCAGACCTATAAAAAACTACTCAAAAAGTTCAAGGTTGCTGTCGCTTTTACTATCCCGATATTTTTGATCGCCATGTCGGAGATGTTACCGGGAAACCCGCTGGCAAAACTAATGCCCTGGAAGTACTGGAACTGGGTCCAGTTCGGATTGTCCCTTCCCGTGGTATTCTATGCAACGTGGATGTTTTTCGAAAGGGCATACAAATCGGTTATAAGCTGGAACCTGAATATGTTTACCCTTATTGGTATCGGCGCGGGTGTTGCCTGGTTATTCAGCGTGGGGGCATTGTTGTTCCCGGGAATATTTCCGGAGCAGTTCAAATCGCACGGCGGAACGGTTTATGTCTACTTTGAAGCGGCCACGGTAATACTGACCCTGGTATTGCTGGGACAACTACTGGAAGCCAGGGCGCATGGAAAAACCAATTCCGCCATAAAGGAATTGTTGAAACTGGCTCCTAATAATGCCACTAAAATAGTAGACGGAAAAGAAAAGGTAGTGAGCCTGGACGATGTAAATGAAGGAGATCTTTTAAAGGTGAAACCCGGGGAGAAAATACCTGTGGACGGTGTTGTAAAAGAGGGAGAAAGTGCTATTGACGAATCCATGATATCCGGGGAACCCATCCCGGTAGATAAGAAAGCAGGGGATAAAGTAAGCTCCGGAACTATTAACGGGAACAGGAGTTTTGTTATGGAAGCGGAAAAAGTAGGTTCGGAAACCCTGCTTTCGCAGATTATTGAAATGGTAAATTCAGCCAGTAGATCAAGGGCGCCCATACAAAAGCTGGCAGACAAAATCTCCGGATATTTTGTGCCTGTTGTTGTGTTGGTGGCTTTAATTACAGGTATTGTCTGGGCCGTTTTCGGCCCGCAGCCGGCTTATGTATATGCCTTTGTAAATGCCATAGCCGTACTTATTATAGCCTGTCCGTGTGCCCTGGGGCTGGCCACCCCGATGTCCGTAATGGTAGGCGTGGGCAAAGGTGCGCAGTCCGGTGTATTGATCAAAAACGCGGAAGCGCTGGAACGCATGAATAAAATAGATGTGGTTATTATCGATAAAACGGGAACGGTTACCGAAGGAAAACCTTCCGTGGAAAAGGTTGTTACCGCCGGAGATTCGGACGAAACGGAATTGCTGCAAAAAATAATATCCCTGAACAGCCATAGCGAACATCCCCTGGCACAGGCTACCATGCGATATGCTGAAGAAAAAGGGGTGGAGCCCAATCGGGTAACCGATTTTGAATCCGTTACCGGGAAAGGGGTCATCGCCTACCATGTGGAAACCCACGGCCGAGGGGCTCAAACGGGGTCAGAGGGTAAAGGGAGTTTATTAGCCCTTGGCAATAAAAAACTGATGGAACAGGTAAAGGCCGAGATACCGGCGGATTTACGTAAAAAAGTAAAAACGGAACAACAACAAGGAAAAACCGTATCCTACCTGTCCGAAGGCGACAAGGTTCTTGGCTTTGTGGTGATTTCAGATAAAATAAAGGAAACCAGCAGGGATGCCATTAAAAAATTGCAGGAAGAGGGGCTGGAAGTCATTATGCTTACTGGTGATAACGAAGATACGGCCCGGGCTGTCAGTGAAACCCTGAAGCTGGACGGGTTTAAAGCCCAGATGTTGCCTGAGGATAAGCAAAACGAGGTAAAGCGATTACAGAGTGAAGGTAAAAAGGTGGCCATGGCGGGAGACGGGATAAACGATGCCCCGGCCCTGGCACAAGCAGACATAGGTATAGCTATGGGAACGGGAACAGATGTGGCGATAGAGAGCGCGGAGATAACCCTGGTAAAAGGAGATTTGAATGGTATAGCCAAAGCACGTATGCTGAGCCACAAAGTTATGCGGAATATAAAAGAGAACCTGTTTTTTGCACTGGCCTATAATACGCTGGGTATTCCTGTGGCGGCCGGGGTGTTGTACCCGGTTTTCGGACTGTTGCTTTCCCCGATGATAGCCGCCCTGGCCATGAGTTTCAGTTCGGTGTCTGTCATTGCCAATTCACTTCGCCTGCGGAACACGAAAATTGGATGAAAACAATCTTTTTTTGGGCCTGTTGCCTCCCGTTCCACTGTTTATTCCTTAGTTTTGAAAACATATGAATAAAAATATAATGGCTATGGAGGCATCAGAAGATAAAAGCGAAGTGTTCTTTACCTCGTCCGAAACACCCTGGGAAAAAGTAGATGAAGGTATCGAACGCCAGTTCGTAGGATATGACGATCGTATTATGATGGTGAAGGTGAAATTTGAAAAAGGAGCTGTGGGTTATGTACATCATCACTATCATTCCCAGGCGACTTATGTGGCTTCGGGAGTATTCGAAATAACCATAGACGGGAAAAAGAAAACCCTGAAAGAAGGCGATGGTTTCTTTATCCCGTCTGATGTGCCTCACGGGGCCGAGTGTTTGGAAGACGGCATGCTCATCGATGTATTCAGCCCGGCGAGGGAGGATTTTCTGGAAGTTATCCGAAAGGGTTGATAAATTTATCGGTTGAACGGATATTCGTTGATCCAATGAAAACCTCTATTGATAAGGAGAAAATCGTTGAGGTCCTTTTTTTTCAGCGTAATGTCCATACGATCCTTTCCGTAAGTACCATTGACATAAAGCATGCTGTCCCGGACTTTGTAGGTGAAGGAATGTGTGCTGGTTGTATCTTGCCACGATGTTAGCGTAAGGGTGTGTTTTAGAGTATCCGTATTATTTTGAATGGGGATGATTTTGTCGTTCATTTTTACAATGCCTGTACTGTTGCGGTCTATTACCATTCGTTTCCACCGGAGCGTATCTGTTAGCAATGGCGCAATGGTATCGCCGTTATATATAAAATCCTTTACGTCATAAATTCCATAGAGAGCCGGAAGTGATGCTTTGTCCCTGCGTTTTGTATAGTATTCGTTAGTATTGATGACTCGGGGAATAACAAAATAAAGTATGAGGATTCCTTTGAAAACGTATCCGGCAATGCGGGCCTTTTTATGCGAAGAATACGAGAATATCTGTACCGGAGGTGCGGTCTTGTTGAACAGGAAGAAATTCAAAAAAGCTTTGATATGAGCACTGAGAATAATGGCACAGATAAACATGAGATGGAAAGACAGAAGCTTCACCGGGACATCATAACTCATATTCATTAAAAAGACATTGAGCATAACTCCGAAGCCTACAAGAGCTCCCAATCGTTCTGTTCGTCTGAAAAGCAATAAAATACCTCCCAGGGCTTCTGCAATTCCGGAGAATCTGGTATAGGTGTCGGAGTACTCCATAAAATTCCACATAAGCCCCATCGGGGAGGAGTCACCATACGTTTTTATGAGGTCGAACAAACTCAAATTGGAAAATTGTGTCGGAATAATTTTTATAATTCCATATGTCAGTAGGAGAAAGGCGGTATAATATCGTAGAAATACAATATGATAACGGAATAATTTACTGTAATGTTCTCTTTTTCTATCCGACACAGACCAGATAATAGTTCCTGCTGCAGCAATGACAAGCTGGACAAATACCCGTAGGTAGGCTAAAGTTATATCTCCGCTGCCTCTTCCGCTTAATGGCAGTTCCTCTGCAATATGGAATATATGATCAGCCGTCCATAGCGATAACCATTGCCAGAATTGACCGATCCAATGGGAGAGATATTGCCCGTAAGGAATATAATTAACAGGAAACGGTAAGGTGTAGAATAAGGTATAAAGAAAGATAAACCGGAACAGTACTTTTTGAGCCGTGTTCCAGCGGACGGCTTGTAGTATATTAGTTGTCATAATTTAATGGATTGATGGACAACTAAATAATATAATTTTTTTGAAAAACGAAAACGGATTAAAAAAATATTAACAAAAAAGTCCGGAGTTTTTAGAATAAACCCCGGACTTTTTAAAATTATCAGATTCTCTTTCTCTGAGAGAGAAATTACATCATTCCCGGCATTCCGCCTCCCATCGGGGGAGCTGCGGGAGCATCTTCTTTAATGTCAGTAAGTGCGCATTCCGTAGTCAGGATCATTCCGGCAACGGATGCGGCATTTTCCAGGGCAATACGTGTTACCTTCTTAGGGTCGATAATACCTGCTTTGAACATGTCCACATAAGTTTCGGACTTGGCATCATAACCGAAGCTGTCTTTGCCTTCCAGTACTTTGGAAACTACTACAGAACCTTCTCCACCGGCGTTTTCTACGATAGTACGCAACGGAGATTCGATAGCACGGGCTACAATCTGAACCCCGGTCTCTTCGTCTGCGTTGGCAGGCTTAACCTTGTCCAGAACGGCTTTTGCTCTTACAAGAGCAACACCACCACCGGCAACAATACCTTCTTCAACAGCAGCTCTTGTAGCGTGCAGGGCATCGTCTACGCGGTCTTTTTTCTCTTTCATTTCCACTTCGGAAGCGGCACCTACATAAAGTACGGCTACACCGCCTGCCAGTTTGGCAAGACGTTCCTGAAGTTTTTCCCTGTCATAGTCGGAAGTTGTGGTTTCTATTTGTGCCTTGATCTGGTTAACACGTCCTTTGATAGCTTCTGCTTCGCCGGCACCGTTTACTACCGTAGTATTGTCTTTGTCGATAGCTACTTTCTCTGCAGATCCGAGCATATCGATAGTAGCATTTTCCAGGGTAAATCCTCTTTCTTCGGAAATTACGGTACCACCTGTAAGGATAGCGATATCCTCGAGCATAGCTTTTCTTCGGTCACCAAATCCGGGAGCTTTTACCGCTGCTATTTTGAGAGAACCTCTCAGTTTGTTTACAACCAGAGTAGCAAGAGCTTCACCGTCTACGTCCTCGGCAATGATCAACAGGGGTCTTCCTTGTTGTGCTACGGGTTCAAGTACGGAAAGCAAATCTTTCATGTTGGAGATCTTCTTGTCGTAAAGAAGGATATACGGGTTCTCCAGTTCTGCAACCATTTTTTCGGAGTCAGTCACAAAGTATGCGGAAAGATATCCTCTGTCAAACTGCATTCCTTCTACAACGTCTACATAAGTATCTGTTCCTTTGGATTCTTCTACAGTGATAACACCTTCTTTTCCTACTTTGTTGAATGCCTTGGCAATAAGTTCACCGATGGTTTCGTCATTATTGGCAGAGATAGCAGCAACTTGTTTGATCTTTTCGGAGGTGTCACCTACTTCTTTGGTTTGTTTGGCAAGGTCAGCAACCAATACTTCAACAGCCTTGTCTATACCTCTTTTAAGGTCCATAGGATTTGCTCCTGCGGCAACATTTTTCAGACCTTCTTTTACGATAGCCTGCGCCAGAACAGTTGCGGTAGTAGTTCCGTCTCCGGCGAGATCGTTAGTTTTGGAAGCAACTTCTTTCACCATCTGGGCACCCATGTTTTCGAGGGGGTTTTCCAGCTCTATTTCTTTAGCCACAGTAACACCGTCTTTGGTAACGGTAGGGGCACCAAAAGATTTGCTGATAATTACATTTCTACCTTTTGGCCCTAAAGTCACTTTTACTGCATTTGCCAGTGCATCAACCCCGCGCTTTAATCCGTCACGGGCTTCAATATCGAATTTTATGTCTTTTGCCATGTGTTTTTGGTTTTAAATTTAATGTCTTTTAAGTTAATAGGGTTAAATGAAGTAGAGGGAGCTAGACAATAGCAAGGATGTCACTTTCGCGCATCATCAGGTAATCAGCACCCTCAAGTTTGAGTTCCGTACCCGAATATTTTCCGTAAAGAACAGTATCACCGACTTTTACAGTTAACGGTTCGTCCTTGGTACCGGGACCAACTGCAACAACAACACCTTTTTGCGGTTTTTCTTTTGCAGAATCGGGGATAATGATTCCTGAAGCAGTCGTTGTTTCTGCGGCAACAGGTTCTATCAGAACTCTGTCTGCAAGCGGTTTAATGTTTACTTTAGCCATCTTATTATTTTTATAGGATTTAGATTAATTTTTTTGAACTATGCAGAATCAGACAGAAATTATGCCAACGTGATTGTGCCGGCTAAAAAGAAGGGTAAACTGACAATTTTGTAAACAAAAATGCCAACCTATGACAAGCTGGCATTTTTTGATGTATGTTTTTAACACATTACTGTTCTGTTCCGGTCGTGTCCGTTACAGGTGCCGGAGTATCTGTCTGTTGTGGTGCAGTGGTTTCTCTTTCCGTTCTTTGTCCGTCAAGCAATTTGGAATCCTGTGAAGAGTTTCCGCTTTTGAGCGTCAGGTTGGAAAGCAAAATAAGCGCGATGAGGATCGTAGCCAGGGTCCAGGTGCTTTTGTCCAGGAAGTCTCCTGTCTTTTTAACACCACCCACTATCTGACCGCCTCCGCCACCAAAAGTTGAAGAAAGTCCGCCACCTTTCGGATTCTGTACCATAATAACCAGGATCAATAAAAGTGACACTATGATAATTAGCACTA
Organism: Sinomicrobium halophytocola; assembly: GCF_052983395.1. Taxonomy (NCBI): domain Bacteria; kingdom Pseudomonadati; phylum Bacteroidota; class Flavobacteriia; order Flavobacteriales; family Flavobacteriaceae; genus Sinomicrobium; species Sinomicrobium halophytocola. The sequence continues at coordinate 32,131 of NZ_JBRKIT010000043.1, read as the reverse complement.
GAAAAATTGAAAACGTACCCATTGTTGATGTTGTAATTTATTAATATATATTTGGTTTTTTCGGTTGCCAGAACTGTTATGTCCGGTCATTAGTTGTCAGGAAACCAATCAGTTGTTCTGCTGTAATTTTTTGATAGCCCTGATCTGGTCTGCAAAGAAACCACTTTTTTCCGGATATTTCAAACTTAATATTTTGTAGGCCTGAATGGCATTTTTATATCGCTTCTGTTCCAGGTATACTTTGGCCAGGGTTTCTGTCATAAGTTCTGCCTTTTCCATTTGCGTGCTTTTCGCGAGGTTTTCCACAGGTGCTTCTTTATTGCGGTCGGCTGCTTTGGGCACTATTTTCGGATTGGTCTTTATAAACTTGTCGATAAGCCTGAACTTTCTGCTTTGATCGGAAGCATTCGGGACACCCTCCTTCCCTCCCTCAAGGGGGGTGTCACCTGCAGATCTTTCTCTTTTTATAGGCTGTACGGAAGAGAGTTTTAACCATTCGGCAAAAGAATGTTTTTCATTTCTGCTGAACTCAATGGGTTCTCCTGTTTTTAGTTTCTGCCCTTCTTCGGAGCGTAGTTCTTTTTCCAAAGGCATAAAAACGGAAGGGTCCAGTATCTGTTCGGCTTCTTTTTCACTGCCTATATGAGTCTGCTCTATCAGGTTTCGGTTTTCTAGACGAATCTCCTGTGCATTCACCTCGATGCCCGCTATGTCAGGATGATTACCGGCGATGGTCTGGGCAATGCGGTTTTGTATGAATTCCCTAGAGGTGATCAGATCGAACAGAACAGCTCTGTCAGTAGTAAAAGCGGCTGTTTTTTTTAAGGTATCATTATATTTGAAACTGTTGAGGTTTTTCAGTCCTTTCAGGTGTAGCGCCCTGGCAGACTGGAAAAAGGGATATTGCTCAATAACCTGTTCCAGGGAGGTGGTTTCTCCCAGGCGGATGTCTTTCGGGTTTTGTAGGAGATGTATGAAAGTTGAAACGGTCATAAAATATTGTAAACACGCTGTTTTCAGAATTTGACAAATAACGATTCGTTTTTTTCTTACCAGTCCGCAAGCGATGCATTAAATATATCCTGGGTTATCCTTTCGAAGATTTCCTGGTGTGCGGCACTTTGCACGGCATTGAGTTGTTCGTTGGCACCAAAATCGTAAAAGAAAGAAAATGTCCTTTCGAAATCGGCATCTTCCTTTGTATTATTGGTAAACCGTACCCGCACACCTATGGTCAGTCTGTTCTGGGCGGCGGTCTGCTGGGCTGTAGCGGTCATAGGCGCAACCCGGTATTCGGTGATCTCTCCTTCATAGAGCAGGTCACCGCCGGAAGGTACGAGGTCCAGGCTGGTCTGGTTCATTATCAGGTCCTGCAGGGCAAGGGTAAAGTCCCTGTCCAGTCCGGGCTCCACCAGGGGGGCTTCGTTACGAAAACTGTTAACCTGGAAGGTTTGTGCACTACCAACATCACCTCCGGTGAAATTATAGACTCCGCAGCCTTGTACGGTTATTAAAACGAGGAATACGAAAATATATCCGGCCTTAACGGGGTTTGGTATTTTCATTGAATTATATGTTATTCTATACGTTAATGTAACGTTCCCGGCAAAGATATTATTTAAAATGACTTATCATTTCGTCCTTTTTTGCTCAAAGATCGTATTGTTTTATTTTTCGGTACAGTGTCCTTTCGGAGATACCGAGCTCTGCTGCTGCTGCTTTCCGCTTTCCGTGGTTACGGTCGAGTGCCTTTTTTATGAGTTCCAGTTCTTTGTCCTGGAGAGACAGGGTTTCTTCTTCCTCGATCTCTTCGGCAAAGTGATATTTGTCTTCGCTTCTCCCACGTACGGCAGAATGTTGTGATACAGGTAGCACTTCCAGTGCGTCGCTCTCTTCGTAATCTTCAATATCACTATAATCATTGGCACGGGAATCGGAACTTTTGGTGTTGGTGTCAAAGTCGGATTCTGCATCAGATTTGCCGTAGATTTTTTTTATCAGGTTCTGGTTTTCTTCCTGTACTTTCTGATTACTGCCGGATTGCATTAATTCCAGTGTCAGTTTTTTAAGATCGTTGAGATCGCCCTTCATGTCAAACAATATCTTGTAGAGTATCTCCCGTTCACTACCAAAATCGGCCTGGGTCTTCTTATCATTGATAACGGCAGGGAGATTTTTTCCGGCGCCCGGCAGGTATCCCGTGAGAGTTTCCCCCGATATGCTCCGATCCTGTTCCAATACGGATATCTGTTCGGCTACATTTCGAAGTTGTCGTATATTTCCTGCCCAACGGTATTTAAGTAACAGTCGTACGGCATCATCTTCGAGCCGGATGGCAGGCATTTTGTATTTCTGGGCAAAATCGGCTGCAAATTTCCGAAAGAGGAGATGAATGTCATCTTTCCTGTCACGCAGGGGCGGCAGGTGAATTTCCACGGTGCTGAGACGGTAGTAAAGGTCTTCGCGAAATTTTTCTTTTTCTATGGCCTCAAACATGTTTACATTGGTAGCTGCTACGATACGTACATTGGTTTTTAATACTTTGGAAGATCCTACCTTTATAAACTCCCCGTTTTCCAGTACCCGTAGAAGGCGTACCTGGGTAGTAAGCGGAAGTTCTCCTACTTCATCGAGAAATATGGTCCCCCCGTCGGCTTCTTCGAAATATCCGCTCCTGGTTTGGGTGGCCCCGGTAAACGAACCTTTTTCGTGTCCGAAAAGTTCGCTGTCTATAGTTCCTTCCGGAATGGCCCCGCAGTTAACCGCAATGAATTTACCGTGTTTCCGGTGAGACAGCGAATGGACGATCTTAGGGATACTTTCTTTTCCCACTCCGCTTTCCCCGGTAACCAGTACGGAAATGTCTGTAGGGGCTACCTGTATGGCCTTCTCGATGGCACGATTTAGCTTTACATCATTACCTATGATACCGAATCGCTGTTTTATGGCTTGTACGTTTTCCATAGTTTTGTCCCGATCCCCCTTATCGTGAAAAATATTGTGAAAGGAGATAAGCTTATTGATTACACTTCATTGTTGTAATTTCCGGGAAGATAGTTCTCCGGTCCCGGGTGTCAGACGGAAATACCTACCGCTTGCCCGATCAGGGTGGCAGGAGTACAGTCCGTAATCTTAACATTTACAAAATCACCTATTTTATAATTTTCTTTTGGGAAAACCACCACGGTATTTTGTGTATTGCGTCCCATCCAGTGGGCATCACTTTTTTTGGAGGGCCCTTCGATAAGTACCTCTTCCGTTTTGCCGAGATGTTGCCGTGTCCTGTACAATCCGTGTTCTTGTTGCAGGTTAATAATCTCCGTAAGCCTTCGCTTTTTCACTTCTTCAGGGACATCATCTTCCATTTTTCTGGCCGCAAGGGTTCCGGGTCTCTCTGAATAAGCAAACATAAAACCGAAATCGTACTTTACATATTCCATCAGGGAAAGGGTATCCTGGTGATCTTCTTCGGTTTCTGTCGGGAATCCTGTGATCATATCGTGTGAAATGGCACAGTCCGGAATGATTTTGCGTATATTGTCTATAAGTTCAAAATATTCCTCACGGGTATGCAGGCGGTTCATGGCTTTTAGTATCCGGTTGCTGCCGCTTTGTACGGGCAGGTGGATATATTTACAGATATTCGGGTACTTGGCCATAGCTTCGATTGCAGCGAGTGTCATGTCCTGCGGGTTGGAAGTGGAAAAGCGGATACGCATCCCGGGTTGCGCTTCTGCTACCATAGTCAGCAGACCTGCAAAACTTACAGCAGTGGCTTTTTGCATTTCGGATGCACTGTCATAGTCCTTTTTCAGCCCGCCTCCATACCAGAGGTAGCTGTCTACATTTTGTCCAAGCAGGGTTATTTCTTTGTAGCCTTTCTCCCATAGTTCATTTACTTCTTCGAGTATGGACTGCGGGTCCCGGCTTCTTTCGCGTCCCCGTGTAAAAGGCACTACACAGAAGGTACACATATTGTCACATCCCCTGGTGATGGATACAAAGGCGGTTATTCCGTTACTGTTCAGGCGAACCGGGGCTACATCGCCATAGGTTTCTTCTTTGGAGAGGATGACGTTTACGGCATTCCTGCCCTCGTCTATTTCCTGTACGAGGTTGGGCAGGTCTTTATAGGCATCGGGGCCAACGACCATATCCACTATTTTTTCTTCTTCCAGGAATTTGTTTTTGAGACGCTCGGCCATGCAACCCAGTACACCTACTTTCATTCCCGGATTTATCTTTTTAACGGCGTTGAATTTTTCGAGTCTTTTGCGTACGGTCTGTTCGGCTTTTTCACGTATGGAGCAGGTGTTAATAAGAACAAGATCTGCCTCTTCCATCTGCCGGGTGGTGTTGAAACCTTCATTGGCCAGAATAGAAGCCACGATCTCACTATCGGAAAAATTCATTTGGCAGCCGTAGCTTTCTATATAAAGTTTTCTGCCATCCTTTCCATTCCGTATTGCCTGTTCCGTGTCTTTTTGCGGATCCAGGATAAGACTTTCTCCCTGTTTCTTTTCGTCAATTATTTTTTCCATAAGGACTCGGGCCCGTTACGGGCAAGTTCATTTGCTTCCCGGAATGTTGTACCTGCACTAACTTGCAGATCAATGCCGGGAACCGTTTAAAAAATCAATTCGTAATAATATGATGCAAAGATAGGATTATTTATAAACTTAGTGACAATTTGACAGGGAAATGCCTGTTGTTTTTTAGGCAAAAAAACGGAAGGGTGTCCCTATAAATATTTTTTAATATACTTTTGTAATCTTAAAAATGGGTTTATGGCAAAGAATTTAGTGATTGTAGAGTCGCCTGCCAAGGCGAAAACCATAGAGAAATTCCTCGGTAAGGACTATAAGGTGGCATCTAGTTACGGACATATCTCGGACCTGCCTTCCAAGGAACTCGGTGTGGATGTGGAAAAGGACTTCAAGCCTAAATATATTGTTTCGAAAGACAAGAAGGAAGTTGTTAAAAACCTCAAAAGCCTTGCCGCAAAAGCCGATATGGTATGGTTGGCGAGTGATGAGGACCGGGAAGGAGAGGCTATTGCCTGGCACCTGGCGGAACAATTGAAACTGGACCAGTCTAAAGTAAAAAGAATCGTTTTTAATGCCATAACCAAAAATTCCATTTTAAAAGCTATTGAAAACCCCAGGGGAATCGATTATAATCTTGTAAATGCACAGCAGGCCCGGCGTGTACTGGACCGGCTGGTAGGTTATGAATTGTCACCCATTCTCTGGAAAAAGATAAAAAGCGGTCTTTCCGCCGGACGGGTACAGTCCGTAGCCGTCCGGCTTATCGTAGAACGCGAACGGGAAATAACCGCTTTTACACCGGAGGCCTCTTTCCGTATTGTAGCGGAATTTAAAACGGAAGCCGGCAAATCGTTCAAAGCAAAACTGCCCAAAACTTTTGCAACTAAGGAAGAAGCCAGAAAATTCCTGGAGAGTAATATCGGTGCGGAATTTCAAGTGGCAAATCTGGAAACCAAACCGGCAAAAAAGACCCCGGCGCCACCTTTTACGACCTCGACATTACAACAGGAAGCTTCACGAAAGCTTTATTTTTCAGTAAGCAAGACCATGAATATGGCCCAAAGGCTTTATGAAGCGGGACTTATTACCTATATGAGAACGGATAGTGTGAACCTTTCCCCGGAAGCACAGGAAGCAGCAAAGGAAGAGATTCAGCGCGAATACGGGCAGAAATACAGCAAACCACGTAATTTTTCACAAAAGGCTAAGGGAGCACAGGAAGCTCACGAGGCTATCCGGCCTACGGATATTTCCAGGCATTCTGTGTCTATGGAAAGAGACCAGGCCCGGTTATATGACCTGATATGGAAACGTACCATAGCGTCGCAAATGAGCGATGCCCAACTGGAACGGACCGTGGTGAAAATAGAAGCTAATACGCATAAAGAACAATTTACAGCAAATGGTGAAGTCTTGAAATTTGATGGTTTTCTGAAGGTGTATATAGAAGGAACTGATGATGAAGACGAAGAGCAGGCCGACTTGCTGCCTGCCCTGACCGTTGGAGAAAACCTTTTTAATAATTATATGACGGCCACACAGCGATTTTCCAGACCGCCATATCGCTATACGGAAGCTTCCCTGGTTAAAAAACTTGAAGAGCTGGGCATAGGACGTCCATCGACATATGCGCCTACTATATCCACGATTCAAAATAGGGGATATGTTGAAAAAGGAAGTATTGAGGGCACTGAACGAAAGTATATTCAGTTTACCCTGAAAAAGGAAACGATAGGGGAGAAAACCCTTGCGGAAATTACCGGGTCGGATAAAGGAAAACTGGTACCTACGGACATAGGCATGATCGTTAATGATTTTCTCGTTAATCATTTTGAAAATATACTGGACTATAACTTTACCGCCAGGGTAGAGCAGAATTTCGATGATATTGCTTCCGGGCAGGAAGACTGGACCCTGATGATGAAAGATTTCTATAAAGGGTTTCATCCGCAGGTAATAAATGTGGAAGAGAATGCGGACAGAGAGACCGGCGAAAGAATATTGGGAACAGATCCGGAAACCGGAAGGCAGGTCAGTGTTCGGTTGGGGCGTTTCGGTCCCATGGTTCAGATAGGCGTGGCGGATGAAGAAGAAAAACCGAAGTTTGCCAGTCTTTTGCCGGAACAGACTATTGAAAGTATCAGCCTGGAAGAGGCATTAGGGCTGTTTGCACTACCACGGACCCTGGGAGACCACGAAGGAAAAACCGTAGAGGTGAATGTCGGAAGGTACGGCCCTTATATTCGTTACGATAATGCGTTTATATCCCTGGATAAAGGAAAAGATGTCTTTGATGTTTCGCTGGAACGGGCGGTGGAACTGATCAAGGCCAAGCAAAAGGCAGACGCACCCATTGCCAGTTATAAAGGGAAAGAGGTGACCAAAGGGAAAGGCCGTTTCGGTCCCTTTATTAAGTGGGATGGTATGTTTGTTAATGTGAACAAAAAGTATGATTTTGATGATCTTTCGGATTCCGACATCCGGGAGCTTATAGAGGATAAGCTGAAAAAAGAGGCAGAGAAAGTCGTTCAGGAATGGGCCGAGGAAGGGATTAGAATAGAAAAGGCCCGCTGGGGAAGACATAATATAATAAAAGGCAAGGCTAAAGTGGAACTTTCCAAGGATGTGGATGTGAGTCAATTGAGCTTGGAGGAAGTGAAAGGGATGTTGGATAAAAAAGCCCCGAAGAAGAAAAAGACAACACGAACCAAGAAGTAGGTAGTGTTGATTTTAGGGAGTTATTAATTCCCGGATGTTGGTTTTTTACAGGAACATTTTCGTATATTCCGGCTTTCTTTTCCACCTGATGTGAATGATGACGAGTGCTGTGTGGGATGGTATGTGCCTGTGATATAAAAAAGAATGATTAAGAAAAAAACAGCTTTGGCTGGATAAACCCAATCTTCGAAAGATACAGACTGTATGGATTTTGAGTTTTTGTCCCCGGTAAGTACGGTGGTTTTAGCGCATAGTCAACTGCTATCCCGGCAAACTATAGGGAAGTATATTAGCATTCATACCGAAAAAGACGGAGTTCCGGAATTGGATGATGTGCAACTGGCAATAATCGGGGTCAACGAAACCAGGAACGCATCGATTCAGGCCATGGACCGGCCGGACCTGAATGAAATAAGAATACAATTGTATCAGCTTTTTACCGGAAACTGGGGAAGCAACATTGTAGACCTGGGAAATATAGAGCCCGGAGAAACGGTAGAAGATACCTATTTCGCCGTAAAAACCGTGGTGGAGCACCTGGTAAAAAATCATACGGTCCCTATTATCATAGGAGGAAGTCAGGATATTACATACGCCACTTACCGCGCTTTTGACAAACTCGAACAAATGGTTAACCTCGTAGCAGTGGACAGTAAGTTTGATTTCGGTTCGTCTGAAGAGCTCATTTCTTCCAATTCGTACATGAGCAAGATAATCGTGGAACAACCGAACAATCTTTTTAATTTCTGCAATCTGGGATACCAGACCTATTTCAATGCTCAGGAAGAAATAGACCTGATGGAAAAACTGTTCTTTGATGCTTACAGGCTTGGTGCCGTGACCGGAGATATTACCCTGGCGGAACCTGTTTTTCGCGATGCCGATGTGGTAAGCGTGGATATGACAGCGATAAGAGCAGCCGACCTGGGCAATGCTCCCGACACTTATCCGAACGGCTTTGACGGTCGTGAAATCTGTGCCATAGCCAGGTATGCGGGGATCAGCGATAAGGTTTCTGTATTTGGTATTTACGAGAACAGAAACACCCGAATGAATGCTCAGCTGGCAGCACAGCTGCTCTGGTATTTTATGGAAGGATACAACTTCAGGAAAAAAGATTATCCGTTTATTGGAACAGAGAGTTACGAGAAATACATAGTGGCTATGGAAGATCAGGAACTGTGTTTTTATAAAAGTGATATCTCCGGAAGGTGGTGGATAGAAGTGCCGATTCTTGGAGAGATGAATAATAAATTGAAAAGACATACGTTATTACCATGCACCCACAAAGATTATTTAGACGCCTGTAGTGAAGTCGTTCCCGAACGTTGGTGGAAGGCGTATAAGAAAACAGCTCTTGGGTAATTTCCGGTAAAGGGTGCCTTTTGAATATAGAACATAAACATCTGGCAAAAAAGTTCCGGATAATTGAAGGAAGTAGGTATGCTCGAATTTTTTAAACTATAATTAACCGAAAAAACGAATGAAAAGACTATTGTTTGTTATAACCCTGGTATTGTTTCTTTATAGTTGTGGTAAAAAAGACAGGGGAGAACTGGTTGGAGTAGGCGGAAAACGATGGCATCCGGAGAAACCTTATGGAATGACTCTGGTTCCCGGAGGTTCTTTCATTATGGGAAAATCCGAATCGGATGTGGCCGGTGGAATGAATGCCCCTACCAAAACTGTTACGGTAAGGTCGTTTTACATGGACGAAACCGAAATTACCAATAGCGAATACAGACAATTCGTGGAATGGGTGAAAGATTCTATAGTCCGTACGAAACTCGCTATTCTCGCCGATTACGAAGGGCTTACCCCGGATGATGGCGGTCTGGGAGACTATGCTTTCGATGATGCGGATACTTCTAAGCTGACGGTTTATGACAAGTATATGCTGGAAAATTATGGAGGAATGGGAGAAACCGGTTATGAAGGAAGGATGCTGAACAAAAAAACCAGGCTTATTTGGGATACATCCAAATATCCGGACGAATACTACACCGAAGTTATGGACTCTATGTACCTTTCTATGGAAGAGTCTTATAACGGATATCGTACTATAGATGTTACCCAGTTAAAATATAAATACACCTGGATGGATATTCAGGCTGCTGCCAAAATGAAGAAAGGCAGCCGGAAGGATTTTCTGAAGACCGAAGAGTTAATGATCTACCCGGATACTACCGTTTGGATCAAAGACTTTTATTATTCCTATAACGAACCCATGCATAATGATTATTTCTGGCATGATGCGTACAGTGAATACCCGGTAGTGGGAGTGTCCTGGAAACAGGCAAAGGCCTTTTGCAACTGGAGGACCAAATACAAGAATGATTTTCAGAAATCCAGGGGACAAGGTTTTGTCAACCAGTTCCGTCTTCCGATTGAGGCAGAGTGGGAATACGCTGCCCGGGGAGGTCTGGAGTCCGGAACCTATCCGTGGGGAGGTCCATATCTAATAGACGAAAGAGGTTGTTTCCTGGCCAACTTTAAGCCGAACAGGGGAGACTATGCCTCCGATGACGCTTTATATACCGTAGAGGCCAAATCCTATCAACCCAATGATTACGGATTGTACAATATGGCAGGTAATGTTTCGGAGTGGACAAACTCTGCTTATGATCCCAATTCTTATGATTATGCCTCTACAATGAACCCCAATGCTTATGACGAGCGGAATAAGAGGAAGGTGATCCGCGGGGGCTCCTGGAAGGATGTTGCTTATTTTCTACAGGTCAGTACACGTGATTTCGAATATCAGGATTCCGCCCGGAGTTATATAGGCTTCCGTACGGTACAAGATTATATGGGAACCAGTGAAATAGGTCGCTAGATCCAAAGTTTATCTCTGAACTTTTAACTAAATATATTACAAATCAACTATTACCATTATGGCAAAATCTAAATCTAGTAAAAAGCTGTTCAATATGGCCTATGGCCTTGGAGCCTCCATCGTGATCTTGGGAGCACTATTCAAGCTGAACCACTGGGAACTCGGTTTTTTGGACGGAACCGTACTCCTGGCCATAGGGCTTGTTTCGGAAGCGCTTATATTCGCTATTTCAGCTTTTGAACCGGTAGAAGAAGAATTGGACTGGAGCCTGGTGTACCCCGAACTCGACGGGGGAGAAGCCAGAAAAAAGGAAAAGAAAAGCCAGGAAGATGCAGCTGAAGCCGAAGGGATGCTCTCCAGGAAACTGGACACCTTGTTGAAAGATGCAAAAATCGATGCGGAGTTGATGAGCAGTTTGGGACACAGCATACGAAACTTTGAGGGAGCCGCAAAAAATATGGCACCTACAGTAGACGCTATTTCTTCTACGAAAAAATATAGTGAAGAACTTTCTCTTGCAGCGGCACAGATGGAATCACTTAACAGTTTGTATAAAGTACAATTGGAAAGTACCAGCAGGCAGGCAGCTATTAATGATGAAGTAGCTAATAACGCAGGAAGGCTAAAAGAACAAATGGAGTCTCTTACTTCGAACTTATCTTCTCTGAACAATGTTTACGGAGGAATGTTATCTGCTATGATCAAACGCTAATTAGTAACCCCAAAACCAAAAATCAAAACTAATTAGACATGGCAGGAAATAATTTATCACCACGTCAAAAGATGATAAACCTCATGTATCTTGTATTTATTGCCATGCTGGCTATAAATATGGGGAAAGAGGTGTTGTCCGCATTTGGCCTGTTGAATGAGAAACTCGAAGCTTCCAATGTTAAAGCTACTACAGATAATGCAGCCGCACTCGAGGGGCTGTCGAGACTGGCAAGCGAAAAACCGGACCGGTACCAGCCCGTACTGGAAAAAGCGAACCGTGTAAAGGAAGTTTCTACCGATTATTATGCTTATCTCGAAGGGCTGAAGACGGAAATGACGGAAAACCTTAAGGATAAAAGGGATTATGAAAAGATGGACCAGCCCAAGTTCCTGGATAAAAAATTCTTTAAAGGAGGAGGTAATTACACTGAAGAAGGGCAGGAGTTCGTAGACCAAATGAACAACTACAGGGAGACCGTAGTAGAGGCCCTCGGTGAAAATTTTAATGAAATAAAAAGTTCCGTTGCAGAACGATTTTCAACCGGGGATAATGGAAAGGCGGAAAACAGGGACGGGGTCAAAATAGATTGGTTGAATTACAACTTCGAAGGATTCCCCTTGGTAGCTTCCCTGACCAAGATCACCCAGATACAGTCGGACATCAAAACTACGGAAAGTGATGTTTTCGGGGCAATGCTCGGAGAAGAGTTGAGCAGTGAGGTATCTATGACAAATTATACCACATTGCTCGAGCAACCTAAATCTGCCTATTACCAGGGAGAGACTTTTGACGGGTCTATTGTTCTGGGGAGGACGGATGCAACTACAAAACCACACGAAGTAGAACTTTTTCTGGACGGGAAAAAATTGTCTGAGAACGATTATAGCCTGGACGGAGGGAAAGTAAAACTTAAAGTAAGCTCGGGTAGCCCGGGGGATCATAAACTGGAAGGGAAATTGGTGTTTATGCAGAACGACGAACCTGTTGAGGTACGGGTTTCTTCCACTTTTGCAACAATAACCAAACCTAACGCTGCTGTTATTTCCGCGGATAAAATGAATGTGGTATATCGTGGTGTTTCCAATCCCATTACCATATCCATACCCGGGATACCAGACAATAAAGTGTCTGCATCTGCTACGGGATTATCAAGAGTTTCCGGTAGTAAATATACCATGAACCCGGGATCGGGAAGAACTGTGAATATTACAGCCAGTGGTACGCTGCCTGACGGGCAACGCATCAGTACAACTTCCGAATTCCGTATTAAGGATGTACCGAGACCTTCCGGAACCATACGGGGAGAATCCGGTGAGGTAAGTATGCCGAGATCCAGCCTGGAAGTTTCTACTGTAGGAGCAGTGTTGGAAGATTTTGACTTTGATCTTGGCTTGGGCATCAGGGGATTCAAGTTTAAGGTTCCTGGACAACCAACGATTTCCGTAAGGGGTAATAAACTGGACGGAGCAGCCAGAAATGCACTGAAAAGAGCAAGGAGAGGTGATGCTGTTCAAGTATTTGACATAGAGGCTTATATTACTGGAAATACCGGGTACAAGTTAAAGAAAGTATCACCGGTAGTTATCCAGCTTACCAACTAGTATAAGCATTAATTATCATATAATCCACATCCGGGGTTTCTTTATGCTGCTCTCGCGAAGAGTAGCATATGACCCCCGGTCCTGTGCGGTTACCCATCTGAACTAACATAAAAACAGAAATATATGAATTGGAGAGTTACTATCCCACTTTCCTTGGTTTGTGCTATTTGGTCTCATGTTTCCATCGGGCAGGCTAACCTTCTCAATGCCAAGAAACCCGAAGAGATCGGGGTGAAGACAGACAGGCAAAAGGAGGCGGACAACGATGCCCCGATGGACTACGGTTACGTAGATGACAGAGACGTTATGTGGACTAAAACGACCTGGGAAGTTATTGATTTGAACGAAAGAGTGAATTTTTCGCTCTATTATCCCATAGAACCGATAAGGGAATCAAACAGAAAATCTCTTTATGACGTCCTGGTAGATGCCATAAAAGAAGGTAAGCTGGAAGATATTTATGTTGATTCCTATTTTACGGAAAAAAGGGAATTTAAAGCCCTGGAGGCTACGCTTTCCAAGATCGATACTACCGATATGGGATACGAACAGTTGAATGCAGGAGAGCAGGTATCGCCGGAGTATATTGATAAAAGAGATATCAGTGCGGCCGATATTGTGGAATATCGCATCAAAGGGGTCTGGTATTTTGACAAACGCCAGGGTGAACTGAAGTACCGCTTGCTGGCCATAGCGCCTGTAGCACCGGATGTAAACTTCATAGATTCGGAAACCGACGATGGGTCTAACCTTGTGGAGCTGTTCTGGGTGTGGTACCCTAGTGCCAGACAAATCCTCCATGAGGCCAAAACTTTTAACAACCGGAATTCGGCAGCCCCTCTTTCATTCGATACGATATTGAACACCAGGAGGTTTAATGCTACAATCTATAAAGAGGACAATGTTCATGGAGACAGGCCTATAAAAGATTATATAGTAGAAAATTCTTTGTTCCAGTTATTGGAAGGAGAGCGAATAAAGGATAAGATAAGGGGATACGAAGAAGATATATGGACGAACTGATGTCTTTTTATATTTAAGTGTGATAATTTGTAACAGTGCCTTTCCTCGGAGAGGCACTGTTTTTTTGCTTCTAAGGCATTTTTATGTATGAGTTGGATTTGTGCATGTTTTTTAATAAACCTACGGTGAATGAAGTGTGTTTTTTCGGGTTTTGATGAGACAACCGGATTTTTTCACCAGTCTGATTTTACTGGTCTTCCATAGGGAAAATCAGGGTGATCCGCGTTCCTTTATTTATGGTACTTTTAATGTCTATCTTACCGTTTAGAATGATAAGAAGATCCAATATGATTTTAATTCCGAGGCTTTTACTTGGAGTGTCCAGAGAAATGTGCTGCTCTTCACGCGGATTTACAAGCGATTGGTAGTACTGTAGTTGCTTTTGGGTAATACCCTTACCGGTATCTTCTATGACAATACGCAATTTTTTTTCGCGGATAAAAGCGTAGAGGGTTATTTTGCCGTTGTGTGTGTTTTTAACCGCATTGTCCAGGAGGTTATGGATAATTATAGAGAGCAAATGCTTGTTGACCAATGTGGTGAAATTATAAGGGACGTAGTTGTATATCCTGGTCCTTTGTGAATTAGCTATTTCTGTAAAAAGCGATATTTTTTCTCCAATGAGATGTTGTAGATCATAACTTTCGCGAGATGTGTTCCCTATGCCTTCGTACATCCGGGCTTTGCTGTAATCGAGAATTTCGCTGATGAATTCATGTATTTTTACGGAAGCGGTATACATAGAACGTATACCCTCGCGTATCATTTTTTTATTTCCGGTGTCGTAATTGGCATAAAGATACTCTCCGGTATCTACCATAAAACGAAGAGGACTACGGATGTCATGGCTGATCGAAGCGATGAGTTTTTCCTGTATGGCGGTTTGTTGTTTTAGTTTGTCCTTGGTTATTCTGAGGGTGCGTATAGTGTTTCGCAGGTGCCGCGTACTTTCTATTATTTTCTTTTTGAGCAGTGCATTTTTATAACGAACATATTTAATACGTAGTTTGACGCTGTAAAAAATAACTACCGGAATAGCCAGGCATAGCAATACGTAAAACCAATCGGTTTCCCAGAAGTAAGGAGGTACTACCAACGTTATTCTCTTATTGATGTAATACGAGTAAAAACTGTTCATTTTTCGTATAACAAGTGTGTGTTGTCCGGGAGGTAATTGTGAGAAGGTTATGGTCTGGCCGTCTTCTATATACTCCCAGTTTTTGGTATTTTCATCTTCCAGTTTAAATTCCATGTTAAGATTGTAGGGATTGTCATAATATGGGGTAGCCAGGTGTATGTGTACCCGTCCAAAATTGCGATTAAGCATTAAAGTGTCCTGATCTACCGGGAGTAAGCCCTCTACTGTCCTTACTTCGTCTATATAAATGGTTCCGTTAGGAAGTTCTGGTCTAACCTTTTTGGGATCGAATATAACAATGCCGTTGAGAGACGGAAGTGCCATATGACCATTTTTTAGTTTAATACCGCAGGGTTCGCATCCGCCCGTGAATTCGTTGGAAAGGAAACCGGAACTCTTGTCGTAATAATGATAATATACCTGTTTCATTTTTCCGGAAGCATAGTCCAGCATCTTTTTCTTTGATGCCTGAAACAACCCCTTGCCGGTTGAGATCCATAAGTACCCTTCGTTATCTTCGACAATACAATGAGAAGAAAGCATATATCCTTTCCTGTCCGGTGGAAAACCCGTAAGCACCCCGTTTTTGTAAAGGAATATACCTTTTGTGGAAGTAGTAATCCATATTTCGTCGGGAGCTGAAGCGTACAGGCTTGTCACCTGTTTGTTGTTCAGTCCGTTTACATTATCTGGTCTGCCTGTTGTCAGGTTTATTTTATACAGCCCCTTCAGACTTCCTAGCCAGAGGGTGGAGTCCGTGGTCTGTAACATATATTGAACACTGAAACTTAATTTTTTGTAAGGTTTTGGAACGCACTTCGGGTCTGCGGAATCCAGGTAGTACAATGAACTTTCTGATGCCTTGCGTTTATCATTGTTAAGGTGCATAGCTATCCATATTTTGTCGTCGACCCCTTTATAGAGTTGTTCTATCGGATATGGCAGGACCCATTGTCGAAACTCCTGATAATTGGTCTCTTTGCGGAAACGGTACAGATGGTTCTGGTTTTTGGTCCATATGTCCCCCTGCTTATCCATCATCAAACTGTGCTTATCGCTATCCCATGGAGCATCCAGTTTTTTTCCGGCAATACTACCCACATTGATAATGGCGCCTGTAGCGGTCAGTATTTTATTGGAAGTGTAATTGGTGAGGGCATATTGTACCCTGTCCGTATTCCATGTATTTACACTTTTGAAATTATGCTTTTTGATAATTCCCAACCCCTTTGTTTTACTGCCCAGATAGATGATTTTCAGGTAAGAGTCATAATAGGCGGAAAATATACTGTTATCAGGACCAAAATCGAAATCCGAAAGTATCTCCTCCAGGTGTAATTTGGACTTCTTTATTTGCAGGAGATATAAGTTTTTCCGGGTATGCACAAATGTTTGCCGGGAAATCGTGTTATAGATGATTCCGGTAATATTTTCATCTCCGGTCGGGACTTCCGTTTTTGCATGAAAAGTCTTTCCGTCATGTATCCTGGTGTATTTCCCGTTCTTTTCGAGATAATATAAGCTACTGCCTATAGTGAAAAAATAGCCGGAAGAATTGTGCGGGAAATAAATATCCGATGTTTCTGAGGTTTTGTCGTTGTGATGGGTAACCGTATCATGACCAATAATATAGTAGTCGCTTCCGGATGCCGGGATTATATGTTTTTTTTTGCGGATGTATGCGCTATCGGTACTATTAATTTCCGGTGTTGAAACCAGGGAATAGGGTAAGTCCGTGATATTTTGTTCCTGGGTTCTGGCATTCCTTTGAGATATTAAAAGGGCTTCACCGAAGTCATTATAAACAAATATGCTGTCTTTTGCCGGTTTTCCAAGGGCATACATCATCCTGTTGTTATGTATAGAGGTGTTTTTGGAGTTGAATACCCGAAAGTTTCTTCCGTCATAGCGGACTAGCCCGTTTTGAGTGAGGAGCCAGATGAATCCATAAGGATCTTTAAATATCTGTTTAACACTGTTTTGGGGTAACCCGTCACTGTCCGTATACCAGTTAATACCATAGTCTTTATTCGGAAGATTGCGAATTTGATTGCAATAGGAGATAAGGTGAAGTAAACTAAAAACGATGGTCAACGTAAGTCGCATTAGAATCAGAGGGGAATTCTAAAAAGATTATGTGAAAACTGCAGGTCTAAAAATTTGTTAATCAGGCATGAAAAACATTCGTTTTATAGATTATATAGACTATAAAACCATAATAAGGTCCTGAAATAAAGTAAGTTATAAACAAACGCTTTGGGGTGTACAATTATACAAAAAAATACTTATAAAATTGCGGGTTGTCTATAGAACTTGTTCTATGTATGAAACGAATTTATTCTACATACGGCATGTATTAGTTCTACAACTTTTTTAACGGGAATGTGACATAGTCCTTTTAATTTTATATCAACGTTAATAAGCGTTTCCTAATATCATAATCAAGTGTTTAGAACAGTCCGCCCCAGGTCGTTTTACCAAACTCCCGGGAGGGCTGTTTTCACCGAGGTTACTGAGACTGCAAATATAGAAATGTTCTTCCTGATTTCAGGTGTTTTTATCGGAAACAAAATAAAATTACGGAGGGCATAAGCTTGAGACAACTTTTAAATGTGAACCATAAGACTTTGATAGACAGTAAAAAATTAAGAGATGTCATTATTTTGTAAATATGTCATGCTTGCATTGCGGGTCCGGCACTGTTCTTTTGAAAGTTCGTTGTGGAAAGATAGCAGGGACCAACGGATATCCCATCTGAAAAGTATATTGGAAGGAGGGGTTTTGTTGTCGAAATCTAAAGAAGAGATCATGGAACTTTTAGGAGATGAATACAATCATTATTATGTGGACCATTGGAAATATTTTGTACGGGACCTGAAAAGCCTACCATACAAAATGTACCTCGAAATAGAATTCCGGAATAACACCGTTTCCGTTTGCCGGGTAAAACTCGTTTGAAATTTATGGAAGTAACACTTCAACGTCAATCAATTGAAAATAAGAATACCATTATCCGGAAGCATATAGAGGCTTTCAAAAGCTCGGGTAAATTGTATATGCACCCCGATTTCCCGTTTTATTATACTGATGGTGTGAAATATGTGATCTCTCTTTTTGAGGCAAACGACCTGTTGCGGGATATAGCCATGCAGGCATTTGCGCTTTCCGGAGAAGAAAATTTTATATGTATTCACATATGTCGTGGTCGTGTGGATAATTGCTGGGTTCAGTATTCTAAAAGAAGCGGAGAATTGTTGAAGAAAGTCAGGGTCTCCGCTAATCTTCCCTTGGAACCGGGAATTTCGATTTGTTTTTACTTTATTGGCAGAACCCTTCTCTTAGCCACGGAGTTCTAGTTTTAATGAGAGGTTGTTATGGCGAAAAGAATTCTCCCGCGAATAGTCGTTTAAAAATACGGCCTGTAGCAAAAGCAAACAGGCCGGCAAAATAAAGAGGAGTGGAAAAGAAGATGTTCTTTAGAATTGTTTTTCTTCGGTATTGCTTTTACTGATAATTTCATGGGCAAGATTGAGATAACTTACCGCCCCTTTGCTTGACGCATCATAATTGATGATGCTTTCACCGTAACTCGGAGCTTCGCTCAAACGTATATTTCGTTGTACAATGGTGTCGAATATCATTTCGCTGAAGTGCTGCCTGACCTCCTCTACTACCTGATTGGACAAGCGTAACCTGGAATCATACATCGTAAATAACATTCCTTCTATATCCAGTTGCGGATTGTGTATTTTCTGAACACTTTTAATGGTACTTAACAGTTTTCCCAGTCCTTCGAGGGCAAAATATTCGCATTGAATAGGTATGATAACCGAATGTGCAGCAATAAGTGCATTAAGCGTAAGCAATCCGAGTGACGGAGCACAATCGATCAAGATATAATCGTACTGGTCTTCCATGCCCTGCAGCGCTTTCCTGAACATGTATTCCCTTTTTTCCTTATCTACAAGTTCAATTTCTATGGCTACGAGGTCTATATGTGCCGGGATGAGGTCCAGATTCGGGGATTTAGTTTTTATCACGGCATCTTTGGCCTTTACGGTGTGCTCCAGTAACTGGTAGGTGCCAGTCTCCACGTCGTCTACGGAAATACCGAGCCCGGATGTGGCATTGGCCTGGGGATCGGCATCTATAAGTAGTACTTTCTTTTCCAGAACCCCCAGGGAAGCGGCAAGGTTTACAGATGTGGTAGTTTTTCCCACACCTCCTTTTTGATTTGCAATAGCTATTATTTTGCCCATATAACAAATTATATATTAACAATACAGGGGTTATTTGTAATCCCTAAATATCCCGAAGCTATTCCCTGCTTATTGAACAGATATTTGCAGGGCGGTCAAATTTCCCAAAAAACCTGCTCCGGGATACCAGGAATCAACGGTTGGTTGTTTGCAATGCTGATATGCTTGTATGCTGTATAGCTTCGGCTTACTTTTTTGCTATACCCCTAGCGTAAAGCAGGAGTACGAAGCCTATGAGCAACAAGATAAAATTTCCCCATACATAACCTGCTTCATTACCGGCTATAGGGTGATACTCTAGTAAATAGCCTAAAATAGTAGTCGTGGAGTAGGTAGATATTACAATTCCTGCAAGAGTTAATATTCTTCTCATCAACTTAATAAATAATAGGTTCTCACGATACTTTTCCGGGTTTAAGAGCGGGGTGAAATTAGAATATTTTCGGGTTTATGGCTTTTCCGGACGTGTAGAACTAATTCTAATATCAGGTAGAATGAGTTCTATAACTGTATTTTGGGCTCAATTGAACAGGAGTTGCCGTAGCCGACATCATTTTTTCTTTATGGAGTCCTGTTTTTTTGTGGCATAGCTTTCCGCCATTTCTGCCGTTACGGGAACTAATGCGTCCTTACTAATGGGGTGTATCCAAGGAAATGTAAAGAATTCTGTCTTGCCTTTGTAGACCGTATACCACAGCATAGCCTTTCCTTCATGAAAAAAGATCGTACTATCAGTTATTTGTATTTTTTTTAAACTTTTGCAGCACATCTTCATTTAAGCCGGTTTCCAGTTCCAGGCCGGAGCACCTTATTTTTTCATAGTGGTCATTTATCCAGATCATACAGTTTTTCTTGTAATACCTGGATATGAAAAACAGGAGTCCGCCAATCAGGAGAATATTGATGATAAGGCTGAATATAATATTGCGGTGTAACTTTCTGATCCGCCCGGATAATTTACGTAATACTTCGTCTTCCCTGCTTTCGTTTTGCTGCACAAAATCTTCAAAACCGGAATACCCCAGATATCCGGCCAGGGCATCAAGTGTTGCCCTATTGGGTTTGATTTTCTTTATTTCCCTGCTGATATATCCTTTGTAGTATCTGGTGATGTTCCTTTCGCTTAACAAAAATCCGTAGTCTTCTTCCATTTTTAGTGCGAGATACCTGGCCTTTCCGCTAGTGGATACTTCAACGCACCTTTTATCTATTTTGTCGAATACGGACTCCATAAGGTTTTGAATCCAATTTTCCATGTCTGATGTATTTAAGGTGTAATGGTTTTGTTTTCAGGTTGTTTCAGTGTATCCGGTTTTGTCCCCGTATTGTCAAAAAGATGTCAGGGCTTTGTCCGGGATCTTTAGCTGCTGTTGTTCTTACTTCGCAAGCGTAACGGTCTTTTTCTCTTTTAGACGTAGCTAACATAACAAAAGAAAAGGGCCTGTCTTTACGGAAATCCACAATGCGGCCGGCTATAGTCCGGGGGAAGTGGTCTCTTGCCGCTGCATTAAGGATTCTACTTCCCATGAAACGAAAGGAGCGCTTTCTCCATCGGTCACTGCAGGACCGGTAGTTGAGCCGTCTCCGGAATCCCGGGCCCCTTGCCCGGACGATACCCTCTTTGTTTAATCCAAAATTTTGTTCAGTTATGAAAAGATTACTCTTTATTACCGCATTTCTCATTATCAGCAGTTTATCACTGGTTTCATGTACGTATAATGATACGGCAGATAATGAGGCCCTGTACGATACGCAGGGTTCGGGAGGTGAGGATGAACACATAATACCACCTGAATCCGAAGACGATTAAAAAAAATTGACAATAAAGGCCGCGAAATGTTTGCGGCTTTTTATTTTTTGTTAATTTGGGGATTAGACCAAAACAACCCCATGAGATTTTTTCTTCTAGTACCGTTTATTACCATAATATTGTGTAATTCCGGGTGTGACATACCTGTGAAATCCTCAAGGATATCCCGGCAGTCCGAGGTAGATTCTTCAGTATATTTTTACGAGCTTTCAAGAGAAAGTAAAATACCGACCGATGAAAAACTCTTTTATATAAACCGGTCCCTGGCATACGGTACACGAGGCAAAGATTCCATGTTACTAAAAGGGCTATACCGCAAAATATACCTGCATAATAGTATAAAGCAGTATGACAGTTCACGGTATTATGCAGATGAGCTTATTAAATATGCCGGGTTTAGTAAGGACACCTTATATCTGGCCAAAGGTTATTACAGGAAAAGCAGAATTTTTGCATACCTGAACGACCCGGAAGAGAGTTTCAAAAATGCCATAGAATCCCAAAAGTATTACCAGTCCATTGGGGATAGTTCCCAGGTAGGAATGCGGTTGGTGGAAATGGCGATATCGCAGGAACGCTTGGGGGATTATTCGGGAAGCCAGGAGAGTGCTACGGAAAGCCTGATTTATCTGGACGATATTAAGAACAAGCAATATGTAGCAAGTGCTTATAATTGTATTGCTATTAGTTACAGGAAACAGAAGCTGTATGAAAATGCCATCCGGGAATATGACAACAGCCTGAGATTTGTTTCGTCCGCTGCAGATAGCGTTGCAATTTTGAACAATATAGCCCTCCTGGAGAGAGACAAGGGAAACCTGGAGTCTGCCATAGCATTATGGACTTCTATAGATACCGCAGGAATGCATCGCAAAACAAAGGCGAGAATTACGGATAACCTGGCACATGCCTGGTGGTTAAAAGAACCTTCTCTGGATATAGCCTTTGAACTGGAGGCCGCATTGCAGATGCGATTAGATGCGGGAGATGTAGAGGGACTGCAGGCAAGTTATGCTCATCTTTCGGAATTTTATCACCTTACAGACCGTCCACGGGCATTGATGTATGCCAAAAAGTATCTGGATGTATCCAAAGCGTATAACAATATAGAAGACCAGTTAGATGCTTTAAAGAGGCTTATCTATCTTACGGAGGAAGAAGATGCCCAATCTTATGCCTCAAAATATGTGGTGCTAAATGACAGTCTGGAAATGGCAAAATTAAGAGCAAAAAATGCTTTCACCAAAATAAAATACGATTACACCAGGGAAGAGCAGCAAAAGTTGAAATATAAATCCGAAAAGGAGAAAGCGGAAATCCTGTTGAAAAATGAGAGGACAGAAAATCTCATATTGCTTACCGTGGTGATCGGGATAGCCATAATCGGGTATTTGTGGAGTTCTCTGAAAAAAACAAGAGACCAGGCAAGAGTTGCCCGGGAAAAACAGGAAGCGATTTATAATACGGAGATCCGGTTGTCTAAAAGAGTACACGATGAACTGGCCAACAGCATTTATCATGTGATGACGCAACTGGAGGAAAATGTAGCCAACAAGGGAATACTGGACAGGTTGGAAAGAATATATATGCTTACGAGAGATATATCCAGAGAAAATATAAGTATAGACACGGGGGCCGTCTTTCCCGAAGAACTGGCTTCTATGTTGGGGAGTTACCCTCCGGGAAATACGAAGATCGTTATCCTGGGGCTCGAAACCATTTCATGGCATAAAATAGCAACGGAAAGGAAGATCGTTTTATACCGGGTATTACAGGAATTAATGACCAATATGAAAAAACACAGTAAGGCAACATTAGTAGGAATAACCTTCTCAGAGAGTTCTAAAGTGCTGAAAATAACCTACTCAGATAATGGTGTGGGAGCACCTGCCGATGTGTTAAAATACGGAAATGGACTTCGGAATACGGAAAACCGTATTTTATTCGTAAAAGGAAGCATTACCTTTGAAACCGGAAAGGGCTTCAAGGCCGAAATTCAGTTACCGTACTAATCTTTTACGTGCTATGTTCAAGAAAATATTAGTTGCCGAAGATATAGACAGCATAAACCAGGGCTTGTCCTCTGTACTCCGTAATCTGGGTATACCGGAGGTATGTCATGCTATGTATTGTGACGATGCACTCCTGAAAGCAAGAAAAGCCGTACTTGACGGCACTCCTTTTGAGTTGCTGATTTGCGATCTTTCTTTTAAGCCCGATCACCGTACGCAGCATATCACTTCGGGACAGGAGCTGATCTCTGTTCTTGCCGGTGAATTCCCCGAATTGCAGATCATTGTTTATTCGATCGAAGACCATCCGCAAATGGTGAGGGCATTATGGAACAGCGGGCAGATACAAGGTTATGCATGCAAAGGGAGAAATGGCCTGGCCGACCTGGAAAGGGCTATCCGGAAGGTATGTGAAGGGAAAACCTATCTTTCACCCAGGGTGGAGGCAGCTCTGAAAGGGAGAAATTTTCTGACCCTCCGGGAATATGAAGTGATGCTGCTTACTTATCTGGCCAATGGTTACACACAGGAACAGATAGAAAACCGTTTTAAGGAAGAAGGTATAGCACCAAGCAGTAAAAGTTCTATAGAAAAGCGATTGAAAGAACTTAAAGAAGATTTTAATGCCAATACTACGGTTCATCTTATAACCATTCTGAAAGATCTAAGGTTGTTGTAGGTTTTGCTAATTCAAAAAGCAGGTATAAGCTGTCTTTAAAAATGAGGTGTTTTTTTGTTACATCCGGAATCGGAAAGTGTTCCGCTTGGGTACTCTTGAGGATGTTTCGTTTTCTCCGGATGATATCAATGAAACAAATACAAACTAAACTATTTTGAAGGCAGCTTTTACTATGGATTATGGAAATCCGTAAGGAAATATCCGATAATGGGTTTAAGTTTGGAGATAAAATCCAAATAACCAAACCCCATGGCAAAGAAAATATTTGAACAGGAATTTAAGGGCTACTGGAGAGAAGGGGACAGTAGAGGGCTGCCTAGATATTCCGGTATTTATGTAGTACAAAGCTTTTATCACGATCGTGATCAGGGAAAAGTATCCATAAACGATCTTATTTATATAGGAAAAGCGGATAATATCAACGAGAAGGTACGTATTCATGAAAAGCGGTATATATGGAGAAACCAGCTAAAACCCGGAGAACAGCTTTGTTTTAGCTGTACACCAGTACCTAAAGAAGACAGGGAAAGAGTGGCTGCCGCCTTGATCAGGGCCAACCAGCCGAAAATAAATACCACTTATAAAAATACATTTCCGTTTGATACTACCGGTGTGAGCCTTTATGGCGATTATCCGCTGTTAAAAAAAAATATTGTCGAAAATTCAGAGGAAGAGTAGATTTTTTTAAGGGTAAATTCTTTCATTTAAATAAGTTTTGGATTTCTTTTTTAAGTATAAAATCTCTAAACTGCAAGGTTTATACAGTGAGTGTTCTTAAATTAGCAAAACTAAATGGTGTTTCCGGCCGTTCAGGTCGGTATTTTAAGCCTTAAATCTTTTGTTTAACTTAATCTTATTTATTATGAAAAGTTTGGAAAATTACGGAGTTCAGGAACTCAACGCAAATGAATTACAAGAAGTTAACGGCGGTCTTGACATTGGAGGAGTTCTTGACTTGGTGACTGGAGTTCTCGGTACCGTAACCGGAGTAGTTGGTGGGATTGTTTCCGTTGTGGGAAGCATCGTAGAACTTACTCTCGGTGTAATTACCGGGGTTGTAGACCTGTAGCCGTTTCCGGGAACCCGGATAGGTTTAAAGATAGAAAGCCGTATGAAATCTGTTCCCATGTAAGCTACAGCTTAAAAGGAAAGAGTATATTTTATACGGCTTTTTCATACAGACCGGTTTGCTGGTTCTGTAGGAGTTTTAAAATAAATTATACCTAAACGATTTGATATTATGAAGAATCTGGAAAATTATGAAGTAAAGGAATTGACCGAAACCGAGCTCAGTGAGATAAACGGAGGTTTGGACCTGGGTGCTGTATTGGAAATACTTAATGGTATTGTAAACATTGTTACCGCACATATGCAGGCAGCCCTAAGTGCTGTGGGGGATTTTATAAGCGATTTTTTAGGAGGGATTAACAGCTAAGCAAAATATCCCTTATTAATATAAGAGCCTCTTTCTGTTGCATATGGAAAGGGGTTTTTCTTTGGTATGAAACAGGGAGGTTCGCAATGTTTTTATTTGCAAATAAAAATTAGCAGTTAATACAATGCCTTTTCAAAACACAAACTGTTTATGATCCCGGCATATTGTCCGTAGTTGGGAATGATCACATAACCGTTTTTTTGATATAACCGGATAGCTTCCGGTTGTTTTTTGCCGGTTTCCAGGATACATTTCGCATAAGATAATTCCGAGGCCCAGTTTTCGAGCTCCTTAAGGATCAAAGATGCAATACCCTTTCCCCTGCTTTCCGCAGAAGTGAACATTCTTTTTATTTCGGCCGTGTCCGCACTGTATTCTTTCAGCGCTCCACAACCTACGGGCTGATCATTTGAATAAGCAACTACTACATAGCGTATCAGCTCTGTTTTATTATATTGAGCGTAAAATGCGTGCTCTTCGCCATCCCTTTCCCTGAGATCCTCATCGAGGTATTTCACCATATATAGAAAATCCCGGTCTGTAGAATCCGTTCTTCGTAGCTGTATCATAATAATATACTTGTGGAAGGCACTGATCTGACAAAAATAATACCTTTCCCGGATTTTCGGGAAAGACGCGGAAGAATAAATAATCTAATCGGAATCGGGAATATTGTTTCTGGATTCCAGTTCCTCAATACGTTTTTTAAATATCTCCCTGGTCTCCCGTAGCGTACTGTTGGTTTCCCGAAGCGCTGAATTTGCCTGCTTCAGTGCTTCGATCTGTCCTTCCATGGCACTGATCCTTTCCTGTAGTATGTACGTGCTGCTTTCTTCATGTACCGGATGAGCACCGTTGGTACTGTCCTTAAGCATAGGGCCTTCTCCCGTTAATAGCCAGGAAGAATCCAGGTCGTTACATTTTGTATAAATAAGTTCCGCATCAAAAGAATTTCGTTTTCTCCAGTTGGACAAAACCTGGGGCTTTATTCCCAAATGCTTTGCCAGGTCAATATCCCTTTTAAAGAGATAATGATATTTTATTTGATCGAGCATTAGAGATCTGTCCATTTTTTATTGTATACTTTTGATGTGAAAAATACTTGTAAGTTGTCTTTAGAGAATATTATCAAACTGCCTTAATTTTCTGTTTACATAACCAGAAAGTCAAGATATTTTGTTGTAAATCCTATTTTAAATAAGCGAAAGATTGTGGAGGTGCTAATCCAAACGATTTTTTAATACATAATTCATTTTTGTATCTCTTTGGGTTTTTTACCTTAATTGCATATCCCTTTTTTTTACCAGTAAAATACTGCATATAATAATCTACACTTATTCCTGAAAAATTTGATGTTTTACTCCAAAGAAAGTCAATGTCATGGTGAATTATTGTGTCAATTTCAAATTCTCCTATTATTTTGCTTATGGGAGCTGAAGCATAAACTACTACTTTATTTACCTTTGGATTCTTAAAAACAGTTCTCCTAAATTCAAATTTTTTCGTTCCTTCAAAAATCTTCTCAGCAAATTGAGGTTTAATCGATAAAATAACTTTCATCTGTTTTTGATTCTTTAATTATTAAGTCAAACTTTTCTTGACTAATTGGCTCGAATCCTCGCGGTACACTCTTTATATCCGAAATTATTCCCAATGCAATTAACCTTGCCAAATTTAGTCTTTTAGGAAAAGTGTAAATGTATAAAAAGTTAACGATGAATGGGGCAACCCATTTACCATTTGGAAATTTATAGTTCCAATGTTTTTTGAGTTCTTCACCACTAAAAACACTCCTTTTTCTGCATAATTCGATAAATTGTTTTTCGTTTTTGATATTATTATGAATAGTATCCACAATTCCAATTGTGGTAATTACACTTTTATGGAATCCCCCAGTTCTATAAAATAGTATTAAATCTCCTTTGGATAAATTTCGATTAAACGATCTTGATATATATACCTTTTTGATAGCATTTCGATGAGGTTCATTTTCGATGTAATCATTTGGCATTTCATTGTTTAAAACGGAATCAGGCAATAACTCTGTATGATAAGCGGGGTATATAGGAACCATTAGGATTCTATTTTTACGTGAAATGTAAGGATATGTTCTTTTAGGATTTTTAACATCAAAATTAGGTTCAAAAATTCTGACAAAAACTTGTTCACTTCCATTTTCTGAAATTTTCTCCCCCCAATGTAGAAAGCCCCAGTCTTGTAATAAATGAATAAGTCTGATTTGTTCTTCTCTTTTAGCAAAGATTGTAACATAGATTTCGTCAACTTTATATTGTAATGCGTTATCAAAAATAATCTTTAAGAAACGTTCTCCAAGCTTAAATCCTGTTGAAGTCACTTTAAAGGTACCAATTTTTAATCTTTTTTTAGGTTTGAAAGCCGGATGAATATCGTTATACAATTCACTATTTATTTCTTCAACTTTTAGATATAGGAATGCTCTAACCAAATTGTCCGTAATACATACATATGCTATATTATCTGCTTTTCTATTAAACCAGCCCCTAAATTCCTTGTAATCTTCAAGGAATGAGCGAAAAAAATTATCTTCTAAATTGATATTGCCAAAATATTCCTTCTTGACAGCTAAAACCTGATAATCTTTAAATTCGGGATTCTCAGCTATTGATTTTTCCAAAAAGTCATCAATCTTAAATACCTTTTCTGATATTCCGAGAAATTTTGCCTTTTTATGTATTCCCCTGTCTTCGGTAATTAAATAATCAACTCTATCATTATAAACTTCTTTGATAATGCTTGTATCAATAAAATCATTTCTGGTTATGTCAACTTTTCTTAGTTGAGTTATTTTGTCCGTTTCAGTTGATTCTGTTTTAAGAATATTATAATTTTCGATTTTTATCATCATAGTTTTTACTACCTCTGCGTCTTTATGATTTTTGATTTCCTCTTTTGATAAAGGATGAACACATTTTTCATATCGTAGACGGTCTATCCAATTGAAAAGTAAACCAATGTCTTCATTGTGCACTTGACTTGCTTCGCGATGGATTAGAATATTGGTATCGATTAAAAGTCTCATATTGTTTTTAAATAATTAAGAAAAAGTTTGTTATTAGCATTATCTATATTGAAAAATGGTACGTTGAGCTTCTGAGAGACCTCTTTTGCATATTCAACTTCCATATTTTGCATATCTTCTATAAGTGAAGGATTATATTTTTGGTTATCCCGATTTTCTAATCTATCAATTATAGTTTGTATATCACAAGTAAGAACTATTATTGCAATGGGGCCAATTTTATAAAAAGTTTCCTCTGAAATTTTCTGAGGCTTTCCTTTTGAATCCAAAAGACAAAAATGGCCGTCAAGGAAATATTTTGCATCCTTTTTTATTAGTTTACGTAATCCATTAATCAATCTGTTTTGAGTGGAGTCAAAATTTTTTACTCTTTTATTAGCCTTATCACTTATTTCTGACCACTTCAAAACTTCGCTAGAAGAAAGGTGTTGAAAATTAAATCTTTCACATAATTCTTCACATAAGGTGCCTTTTCCCACACCATGAATTCCACCAATAAAAATAATATTTCTCATTATGTTTTTGAATCTATTAGACTGTTATAACCTTTTCATAAGGTTCAGTGAATTTATGTTGTGAGTCTAATACAACATTTTCAATTAAGGGAACCAAAAATTCCAAGTAATATGTTCTCATATGTAAAGTAGCAAGTCCATTATCATTATAATGCACATCCATAAAGCAATGGTCGTCTTCCCAGATAATACCCTTTATGTATTGATTTAACAGATTATGGTTTTCTTTTTGAATATAAAACCACGGAAATTTTTTCTCTCCGGTTAAAGCAAATTTTCTTGTAGGATTAAAGCGAGCTTCGAAAACAAGTTTTCTATCATTGGCAGCAATCACTTGGAGTCCAATTTTCAATAGAGTCCTTAACATCATATTGGGTTTTTTGGTTATGTCAGGAACTATTGTCATGATTTTTTGACCAGATTCAAAGGATTTTTTGAAATAGTCATTTGGATTATAAATTATTTTGCCTTGTTTTCCAGTAGCATATAATTCTCCTTCCCAATACTTGAACCAAGGAGCTTTTCTTTTTTTGGTTGGAATCCCTAAGATCGTCCGCATGTTAATGAAAGGATAATCAGCCAGTGCTTGTTGCTCTATGGTAGAGCCAAATTTGTTTTGGCAGGTATCGCAAAAAAGATCATCAGGTAGAATAGCCCAATCACCACCACCAAGTGATTCGGGTAATATATGTTCTTTCGTATTAAATTTAGTCTTATCTGTTGTTAAGCAGAAAATACATTTTGCCATACGATTTTATATTATAATGTTATAGCTTGATCAGTTAGTGAATGTGATTAAACTCTATAAAAATACAATACAGGATATAAGTTTGTTTGCGGAATACCGTAAAGCATATGTTTCATCATATACATTTAGTGTAAAACCACAAGAATACACACCAAATAGGAAACCTTTGTTTTTGGTAGCAAATAGGAGGGAACCGGTATTAATTTAATCCATAGGATTAGAATAATACGGTTATAAATATATAAAAAAGTTAAAAAACAAAATGATTTTTAGGAAATAATAAATTCTCTTAGGCGAAACGGTCGGATATTTTGTTTTGCAAACTCAGGGGAGGACTAGAGTTCTAAATAATAGGATTGGCAGAGTTTATACGATCGAATTCTATAGCCTAACACCTCGCTACCGTAGCGCCTTCTTTGCGTACGTTGCGGTTAAAATTTTTACGACACATAAGGGGGATATCGCTATGGAAAGCAGGACCTGGAAATAGTTATATGTATAAATCTATTCATTTATTTTTTGATTTATCTTTTTCTGATTTCTTCCTTTCTTTTGCTTTCTCTCTTTCTTTTCGCTTCCTTTCCTTCTCCTTTAGGAACTCAACAATTTCATCTTCCTTTTTGCTCATTACTCTTTCGAAGAAATCTGCTATAGATATGCCGAAATAATCACAGAGATACTTTAATGTTATCATCCCAAAGTTGGGAGTGGATTCGAACCTGCCCATATTTATGTTGAATTTATACTTTTGGGCAAAATCAATATTTACATCGGATTGAGATAATCCTTTTTCCTTACCCTGAGAGATACCCTTCTCTTTTCTTAGTTCCTTGAGTACCATCTCAATTGAGGTAGTATAATGTAAAATATTTTCCTCATCTATCATACAATCAAAAGAAACCAATAAAAAATGCCGTTTCAACGACTAATATGTCATTGAAATAATTTATATTTGTTCTAGCCTTTAGATTGAAAGGCGTATTTTTGCGATTCTTCTTATAGAAAAATATTAGAAGCATTCGCTTAGAGTCTCACTTTTGAAAACTGGCACTTTTCTTTACCACGAGACGATAAGTGTAAGTGCTCACGACCCGGGCGTGGGCTCACTTATTCGTGGTTAGGTATGCCAGTACCTCAAAAGTGATAAGTTGAGTTCCACGCCCATCTGTTTCTATGCCGGACGAGGGGTGTTTTTAGACAATTTTTAATCCATTAAGATGATTGTTATTATCTCAAAAATTCTTGTTTAGCGGCGGGTTTCCCGACCGGCCTTGTGGATCCGGGAATGGTTTTGTCCGTTTCCGGGTATCAAACACCCCCGGTTCCCTCCTGTAGTGTCCGGTAGATTTCCGGACTGAGGGGGTGTTTTTTACACTTAAAAAAATAATGAGAGATACTTAGTGTCAAAATGAGAAGTTTGGGAAATAACATTACATTTACATTAATATTTTGTAAATTTAATAGACTTAAAACCAAAACTTTTAGATTAATAATATGGACCATCCGGATAAGCAAATATTAAGCGAGGAAGTCCTCAAATCGCTCAAAGACGGAAACGGTGATGCCTTCGAAACCGTTTACCGGTTCTATAGAAAAAAGCTGTTTGGTTTTGTGTTCTCCTATACCAAATCGGAATATGCGACTAAAGAAATTGTTCAGGAAGTTTTTATTAAGATATGGGAAGGAAAAGAAAAAATAAAACCCGAAACGTTCGATTCCTATCTTTTTACCATAGCCCGGAATTTAACGCTGAATTACCTGCGCGATACATTTCGCCGGGAAACATCCAAAGAAAAGCTCTGGAATAACATTTGTATAGAATACAATCCTATTGAAGCTGGTATGATTTCTTTGGAGTATCAGAAAATAATAGACAATATCGTAAAAGGGCTACCGCCCAAAAAACAATCTATCTACATGCTGTCCAGGGAGGAAGGCAAAAACAATGGAGAAATAGCTTCCACACTGGGGATTTCCGAAAAAACAGTAAGAAACCATTTATGGAAGATTATGGAAAAAATAAAAATTGAGCTTCGACCATACCTGGATAATGGCACATATTTAATTGTCGCTGCCTTGCTGAGAATAACGCTATAAGACAACAATAAATTTTATTACAATATAAAGCACGAAATCCCCCGATACCAAGATGGTAGAAGGCGAAAATTTTGCTATATCCGAGAATGGGATTATTTTTAAAAATCTTAGAGTCACTAATAAAATAGCCGGTAAGGATTGGGAAAATGCAAAAAGTATGATAATGGAATGTCGGAAGTTAGTGGAATAGTTTATAGTATTGGGGCTAATGTATGTGAAAACCTGTTAGAATACGTTTAAACAAAAATGGTGAACCATGGAACAATCAGAACTGGAAGACTATCTTTTCGAAAAGTATAGAAAGAGCTACGAAGTTTCTCTGGATGAGGTACTTAAGACCAGGGGGCGTATTATAAAAGAACTTCGCCATAAACTAATGCCCGACAGTACTGAAGAAGAAAGGGATACTATGGCTAACGAGGGTATGCGGAAGCTTATTCGTTATGTGGGCCCTCTTGAATTCTTTGAAAATTTCGCTACCGATACGAATCTTCATAAAAAATATTTTGGCGCTGAAAACGAACATAGAATGATCCACGCTTTCCTGTCCGGGAAAATCATGAAAAATCCTAATTAAAAGAGATAAAAAACGGACCTGCGTTTTTGCCATTTAAGGGATTACGTTTACGCCGAACCGGTTTGGGTTAGCGGCTAAACCATTCCCTTTAGCGGTCAACGTAACCTGGTTAGCCGCTTAAGCAATTGCGTAGGCATTCACAAGCAACCCGGTTAGCGGTCAACGTAACTGTGTATGCCGCTAACTGAATCCCTTTAACCGCTAACCCATTCCCTTTAGCGGTCCACGTAACTGTGTATGCCGCTAACTGAATCCCTTTAACCGCTAACCCATTCCCTTTAGCGGTCCACATAACCCGGTTAGCCGCTTAAGCAATTGTGTATGAATTCACAAGCAACCCGGTTAGCGGTCAACGTAACT